>JAICHN010000023.1 GCA_025924845.1 Chloroflexota bacterium
ACGACATCATCCGCACCTGGGACTTTTACACGATCGCCCGGAACCTGCTCCGGGGCGACGGCATCCCCTGGCGCGACCTGGTCATTGCCGGCCATGCCCAAGATCCAGCCGGCAAAAAGCTCAGCAAATCGAAGCTGAAGGGCGCCGACGATCCGAGCGCGTTAATCGAACGCTGGTCCGCCGACGCAGTGCGCTACTGGACGGCCGGAGCGCGCAACGGCGCCGACACCATCCTCGCCGAGGATGCCTTCCGCCAGGGCGCTCGCCTGGTGACCAAGCTCTGGAACGCGGCGCGCTTTATCGCCATGCACGCCCCGGCCCAGCCCGATCGGCCGCAGGCGGCACCGACCCTGACCGATCGCCTTCTCCTCCATCAACTGGGCCGCGTGGTGGAGCAGGCTACGGAAGCCCTGGACAGCTACGAATTGTTCACGGCGCGGTCGGCGGTGGAACGCTTCTTTTGGTCCGATCTCTGCGACACCTACCTTGAGCTAGTCAAACGGCGCCTCACCGCCGATGAAGAATCGGCCGGATACCACGCTGCTGTCCAAACCCTGCGCCGTACCTTTTTGGTGACGCTCAAGCTGTTCGCGCCTTTCCTGCCCCATGTGACGGAAGCGATCTATCTTCGCGACTTTGCTCAGGAAGAGGGCGCCGCCTCCATTCACCTCGCCGGCTGGCCGGTCGGCGCCGCCTGTCCCGCCGACCCGGAGGCCGCGCACGCAGGCGCGGCGATGAGCACCGTGGTTGATGCCGTGCGGCACTGGAAGGCGGAGCATAAGCTCAGCGTGGGCGCTCCCCTTGCTCGCCTGGCGATCGGCGGCCGGCCTCAACAGTTGACCTGGTTGGCGGCGATGACCGAGGATCTCGGCAGTATCACGCGCGCCGCGGAAATCCGCTTGGTGGCCGGAGATTCGCTTACCGTGACGATAAACGAAGCGGTGGCGGATGGGTAGCACGGGGTGGTGTCCTGGGGGCGCGGCGGCTACGCCGGTGCCGCGCAGCCGCCGCGTAGCGGTGTGGATCTTGAATCCGCCTCGTCACGCGAGGTCGAGTACTCATGCAGCCACCGCCCCAGCGCCTCGGCTGGGAGCGGACGACTCAGGAAGTAGCCCTGGACCACATCGCACCCCAGGTCCGTCAGCCGCGCAAGGGCGGCCTGGGTCTCGACTCCTTCGGCCACGACGCGTAGCCCCAGGCTGTGGGCCAGGCCAATGGTCGAGGCCACAATCACTTCATCGTGCGGATCCTCCAGGAGGTGCTGCATGAAGCTCCGGTCCACCTTGAGCCCATCCACCGGCAGCCGTTTCAAGTAGCCCAAGGAGGAGTAGCCGGTGCCGAAGTCGTCGATCTCTAGACGGACGCCCAGATCGTGCAGCCCGATCAGCACGTCCCGTGCCCGCGGTGGGTCGGTCATCAGGCTGCTCTCCGTGATCTCCAGGGTCAGATCGGTGGGGGCCACCTCGAAGCGCCGCAGCAGGCGGGCCACCACCTCGGGGAAGTGCGGATCCTGGAGACTGCGCGTGGACAGGTTGGCGGCAACGGAGAGCGGCCGTGCCGTCTCGCGCCAGGCTCTTGCCTGGGTCAGTGCGGTCAGGAGTACCCACTCGGTTAGGGAGGCGATCAGCCCAGTCTGCTCAGCCAGGGGGATGAACTCGTCCGGCGGGATAAACCCATGCTCGGGGTGGGTCCAGCGCAGCAGCGCCTCAACCCCGCATACCTGCATGGTAGCGATCGCGACCTTGGGCTGATAGTGGAGGGACAATTCTTCGTCCAGGATGGCCCGGCGCAGATCGCGCATCAACGCCAGACGCCGCACCGTATGCAGGTCGAGGGCCGGCTCATAGACTGCTACCCCGCTCTGGGCCCGTTTGGCGATGTACATGGCCACGTCCGCATGCTGCAGGAGCATTTCGGCCTCAGTCCCATGCTCTGGATACACCGCGACGCCGACGCTCGCGCCCAGGTCGAGGAGGTGTAGCCCGACTTCAAACGGCGTGACCAGGCTCTGCAGGATTAGCCGTGCGACGACGAGCGCGGCGGCGGCATCGGCGGCCGGCAAGACGATGGCGAATTCATCCCCGCCCAGGCGGGCCAGGGTTTCAGTCGCCCCAAGCGCCTGCTGCAAGCGGCCGGCGACCTGGCGCAGCAAGATATCACCGACCTGGTGCCCAAGGGTATCGTTGACCTCCTTGAAGCGGTCGAGATCGACGAGCATGAGGCTGAGGGACTGGGCGGTAGCGTGGGCCGTCCGCAGGTTGTCGGTGAGGAGGTCACCCAACCGTACACGGTTCGGGAGGCCGGTCAGGCTGTCGTGTAACGCCTGATGCCGTAGCGCCTCCTCGGCCCGCTTGCGATCCGTGAGATCCTGCACCTGAGCGATGAAGTAGAGCGGGTACCCATCCGCGTGCCGCACCAGCGAGACGGAGAGCAGCGCCCAGACGTGGGTGCCATTCTTGCGGATGTAGCGCTTCTCCAACTGGTAGGTGGCGATCTCGCCCGCGAGCACCCGCCGCGCATAGTCCAGACCGAGGTTGAGGTCGTCAGGGTGGGTGATGTCCTGAAAGGTGCGGGCCAGCAATTCTTCCGCGTCATAGCCGACCAGCGCGCACAGCGCGGGGTTGACCCGCAGCCAGCGGCCGTCGGGCGCCACCAACGCCAGGCCAATCGGCGCTTGCTCCTCCACCTGCCGGAAACGCTGCTCGCTCTCCCGCAGCGCCGCCTCCGTCGCCTTGCGCTCGGTGATGTCGCTGGAGACACCCACAAAGCCGATCAAAGCACCATGCTCGTCGTAGATGGGCGAGTCTGACACCCACGCCGGGAAGGTGCTTCCATCGCGACGCTGAACCTGGAACTCCCCGGACCAACTATCGCCGGCCCGCAACCGGGCCATGATCGCTTCGGCCTGCTCGAGCGCCGTCGCGTTCGGAATGAGCATGCCGGCGCTATGACCCAGCACATCCGCTGCCACCCAGCCGTAGAGCACTTCCGCGAAACGATTCCAGTAGATAATGGTGCCGGCCAGGTCGATAGCGATCACCGCCTGCTCGACGGAATCCAACAGCCGGGCCTGTAAGCGGAGAGATTGCTCCGCCTTCTCCTGCGCCGCGCGCAACCGCCGCGTGGCCAGGATCTGCCGTACCGCCTCCACGAGTCGGCCCAGCCGATCCTTGAGCAGGTAGTCCGCAGCTCCCTGCCGCATGCATTCAACGGCCACCTCATCGCTGACGGTGCCGGAGACGACGATCAGCGGCAGGTCCAACTGCCGCTGTCGAAGCAGGGTGAGCGCGGTCAGAGCATTGAAGGAGGGTAAAGTGTAGTCGCAGATAATGAGGTCCCAATCCTGCCGAGTGAGGGCGACGGTCAGTGTTTCGGCCGTCGTTACACGCTCATAAGCGAGATTGGGAAACCCCCGCTGCAGGATCCGGATAAGGAAGGCTGCATCGCGAGGCGAGTCCTCCACGAGTAGGAGTCGGAGTGGTGCGCTCATTGCACGTCCTTATATGGCCGGCGTACGGTTCAGGGCCTATCTCTGCACAACACCAGCCGTCCGAAGGCTGCGTCGATCCAGGTAAAACCCGTCGGCCTTCACATAAAGCGATTGGTCCACCATCGATGGCGCCTTGTTCAGTATGGCCCTGTGTTGCGTCATGGTGTGTACCAAATGAGAAGTAGCAATCGGTGCCGTAGGCACGGTGCAACTTGTACTGCCTTAGCCGGCGACCTCGTGGTCAGCTCCCACACGAGCGTTTGCTATTGCCGGATGCCGGCTGTCAAGCCGCCGAGTCACCGGTACGCTTGATGGAGCTAGACCCGACCCTCCGGCCATTAGCATAGAACGCAACGCAATCTTGCGGCAATGACCCAATCGGAGTAGCCATGGGGTACGGCCTAATGAGGCCGCGGCCCGGGCATCATCTATCTTTTGCCGCCTGCCACAGGCTCAGCGCCAAAAAGGCGACGACGGCCAGGGGAAGCAGCCACCACGCGGCAATGTGGGCATGGGCCAGGGCGGCGGTGACGATCAGGGCGGCGACCACGGCGGCGGCGATCCGCCAATCATCACCGATGACGAAGTCGTACCAGAAGAGAGCGATACCCTTGAGCGACATGCTGATCCTTTCAGGCCGCCGCGGCGTGGATGTCCAGCGTTCGCTGCCGGCTAAGCGCCCGCACCAAGGTGAGGGAAACGACGACGTAGAAGGCGAGTACGCCCAGGATAGCGGCATCGCTTGGTCCGGGCCAGGTCACGCCCGCCCCTTCAGCGGACCAGAAGGTGCCAAACGAGGTGAGCATCAGACCGACCACGAATTTTAGCGTGTTTTCCGGTACGCGACTGAGCGGTGCATGGATCGCTACCCCCAGCGCGACAACCAGCACCAGAGCGGCCACGGCGCCGAGCGCCGCCAGGCCCACCTGATGCGAGGTGGCGCCGAAGGTGATCACGATGAAGGCGACCTCCAGTCCTTCCAGCAGTACTCCCTTGAAGCAAAGGGTAAAGGCATACCAATCCAATCCGGCTCGGATGTCCTTGCCCTGAGCGCGGGCCGCCTCAGCCTGGCGCGCGAAAATCGCCGCCTCGTCGTGTAGCGCCTTGTAGCCCGAGGCACGCAGGATTGCCTTTCGCAGCCATTGCAAGCCGAAGACCAGCAGCAGCGCCCCAACCACCAGGCGCAGGCTGTCGATGGGAATCAGGGTCAGGGCGGGACCGAGCGCCGCGCAAATCGCCGCCAGCGCCACCAGGGCCGCGGCGACTCCGATGAATGAGGAGCGCCAACCCCTCGTGACGCCCGCCGCAAGGACGATGGTGAGCGCCTCCACCATCTCGACGGTTGAGGCCAGGAAGCTGGCCGCGAACAGGAACCATCCACTCATCTTCGGCCGGCACTCCCGTCTACATGGGTCGTCTGTGTTGCTACTGCAATACTACCATTTGGCGGAGGGTGAAGGGATAGCGGAAGCGCGGCGATGATATTGACGAGCTTGCCGGCGCCGGGGTTTTCGCGGGATTCCGCTTTCCGACAGCGGCCCACGTGAGTATGCATCAACATAGTAGGGAAACCGCGCGGGTGCTACGGCAACACCACCTCGCGCAGGATCTCGGCGCGTCCGGGATCCTGCTCCTCGCCCGCCATCCGTTTCAGCTCGACGATCAGGTCGTCGCGGCGCGCCGCCCGCATGGCCAGCACGACATAATGGAAGAGGTTGGGCAGGCGGGGTCGGGCCAATAGCTCACGCAGCGCGGGCAGGCAGATAGCGCGGGCCGGGTGCGCCAGGAGCAAGTCGCCAAGACCCACCAGCACGATTTCGTCTTCCATAGCCTCGTACCGCGCGATGAGGGCCGGGAGCAGCGTGGTCGGCAACGTGGAAAGGTGACGGAGGCAATTTGCCGTCACTTCAGGCTGGCCGGCCTGTGGTTGGTACAGGTAGGCATAGAGGGGAAGCGTCTGGTCCTGCGATCCGAGCAGCGCCGCCGCCGCGACCGCCGGCTCACCCGACATCCGCGAGGTATGCTCGTCCACCAGTAAGCGCACGGCGTTGTACGCCGCCAACACCGGATCCACCTCGTTCAGGGCAACCAGTGCGGCGGCGCGCAGTCCCGCCGCCACCTCGGAGCGACCGGGCGGCAGGAATTCGTAGGTGCCGATCGCCTGTTCGAGGAGGGTGCGATCCGCCGGCATCACCACGACGCGCAGGGCGCGCAGGAGCGCCGAGCGTATGTAGCAGCCGCTATCTCGGCGACCGACATCGCTGAGGCACGCTTGGTAGCGCGCCAGTATGGCGCTGCGCAGCGCGGCATCGGGCGCCTCCGCGAGTTCTTCCAGTACCGCTTCCAGGGCGCCGGGCACGCTCGCGGAACTGACCATCCGCAAGGCCAGGGCGCGCCGCTCTGGTGAGCCGGCCGGGAGCGCGCGCAGTTGCAGGCTATCGTCCGGCGGCACCCGTTTGGGCATCAATAACCTCACAATTACGATAAGCCACGCCCGGCCGCAGCCGTTCGTACCTGCCATGCGAACGCATTCGCAGGCTCCTAGACGAAGAAAACACTATGGCTCCCCATTCTCCACCAGCGCGTGAAGGTCGCTCTCGCTCAGCGTCGCCACGCCATGTTTGACGGCCGCCTTCACCTTGCTCCCTCCCGGCTTTACGCCCGCCACCAGAAAGGTTGTTTGACCGCTCACACCGCTGGAAACACTTCCACCGTGCGCGCGAATCCATGCCTCCACATCCTCGCGGCTACCCATCTCCAATGAGCCGGTCACCACGAAGCTTTTCCCCGCGAGCGGCCCTTCCGCCGCTTGCGGAATGCTTTCGCGCTCCACCTGCACCCCAACCTCGGGCAATCTGGCCAGCCACGCGGCATTCGCGGTGAGGAAGGCGGCGAACGCGCCGGCGGTAGCGGACCCTATCCCGTGTAACGCGGTCAGGTCCGCCTCCAGCGTTCCCGCCGGCGCGGCGGATAGGGCGAGCAGATCGGTCAGGCTAAAATGCCGGGCTATACTCCGGCACTCCGGGTAGCCGACTCCCGGTACGCCAAGCGCGTGCAACACGGTGCCAAACGGTTTGGCCCGTGACGCGGCAATGCCCGCCGTCAGCTTCGCCGCCCGCACCGCCCCGTAAAGCTGACCGTTCGCCAGGGGCACCGCCGCCAGGTCGGCCGCGGTCAGGATATACAGATCGACCGGTGAATGCACGAGATCCCCGCTGACCAGCGCCTCGATGATCTCGGTTCCCAGGCCTTCGATGTCCATGTTGTCTCGCGCCGCGAAATGGCTCAACGCCTTACGCAGCTTGGGGGGGCAGGCCGCGTTGCGGCACTCCAACACCTTTTCATTGCGCAGGAAGAGCGGCGCCCCACAACTCGGGCAGTGATCGGGAATCGGCAAGTCGGGGTCGGGCTCCTGTCCCGGGGCAAGGCGCAGCACTTTGGGAATGACGTCGCCGGCACGGGTTACCACGATGCACGCCCCAATGCCCGCGCCGAGCGAGCGGTAGAACGCGGCGTGATGCGCGGTATAATGGGTGACCTGCGCGCCGTCCATATCGATCGGATCGCAAATAAAGACCGGGGTCACCTGTCCGACCCGCCCCACTTGCCACTGCACGCCGCGCACCGTCGCCTCATATTCCGCCCCCAGGCGTTTGTAGGCGATGGCCCATCGTGGCGTCTTCTCCGAAGCGCCGAGTCGGCGCTGCCACTCACGATTGGCAACCTTGAGCACCAGGCCGTCCATGGCATAATCGGTGCCGTCCAGGGTGTCCAGTAGGTCGGCGATGGCGCGGCCCGTTTCCGTTGCGGGCTGGTCAAACGTTTCATCGGGGGCGGGGCCCTGACCGGCCAGGCGGTACTCGGGCACGGTAAATCCCCAGCCGGCCAGGCAGGCATCCACGTCCGGTTGAGTGGGAAGGCGATCGCTCAGTTCCCAGCCCTCAATGCTATAGGCAAGAAAGGTGATGCCGTGCGATCTCGCCCGGCTGATCCCGCCCGCCGCGGTCGATTGGGCGCCGCTCTTTCGACGCAAATCGCCCGCCGCCGTATTCCGGGCGGTCGCCACGTCCTCACCGGCCGCGTGGAGGGCGGCGAATCGGGAGAGCGGCAGATACGCTTCGCCACGCACATAGATCGTACGTTCCCGCTCTCCGATCTCTTCCGGCACGCCGGTCAGGCCGCGCACGTTGTGGGTCACGTCCTCGCCCACTTTGCCGTTGCCGCGGGTAAGCGCGCGCACTAGCCGGCCTCCCGCATACTGGAGGACCAGGGTGAGGCCATCAATCTTCGGTTCGATAGAGAGGACCAGGGCCTCCGGGCCGGCCAGCCCCAGGGTTCGGGCCGCCGATTCCTTAAAGCGATAGATCTCCTCCGCGCTGTAGGCTTTCTGCAGGGAGAGCGTCGGATAGACGTGGGGCACGGATACGAGTTCGTCGCTCACCTCGCCCAGCACCTGGTGGGCCTGGCCGGTCAGCTGCTTGGCCAACTCGGCCAGGCGATCGTAACTGGCGTCGTCGATGAGTGGAGCATCCTCGTCATAGTACGCCGTATCCGCCGCGCTCAGCAGTTCGTCGATTTCCACCGGTTCGGCGGGTGCGCCGTTCAGGATCTCCGCCACGCGGGCCGCCACCGGCCGGCCCAGTTCCACACTCACGCCACCTTCCTCCTCGACACCGCGCTGATCAGCCTGGATCTCATCCATCACCTTACCTATGGTCAGCATAGCGCGCGGGCCGGATCGAAAAGAGGGAGGTGTGAACGAGTTATCAATATTGACGCATGAGACCGTGCCTGTTAGCCTCACCAAGGTTCCGTGTCCTGGCGATCCGGTGCTCGAGGCCGCTTCGCCTCGCGTCGGTTGTATTGACTGTGCCCCAGACCAGGGGCTTGTTTCGTCGATTGGGAGACCACATGCACCGGCATCCCTTGCGAGCCATTTCACTGCGATCCCCCCTGAATCCCCTTTCTCGGCTCGCCCGTCCGCTGCTCGCTATTATCCTTACCCTTGTCTTCCTGGGAGCGTTGTGGTCCACCCATGCCGCGGGCTCCGCCGGCGCCGCCGTGGTAGTGAGGCCAAATCTCCCTTCAGCCCAACCGGTAGGCGCTACGATTACCTGGACCGCGACCTCGCCCACGATCAAAGGCGCGGTCTATCAATTCAGCGTTGCCTCGGCCGGCGGCCCCTTTACCGTGGTTCGCGGCTTCGAACACGCCTCCTCCTTCGCCTGGACTCCGATGGAAGAAGGCACATACCGCGTTCAGGCGACGGTGAAGGCAGGCTTCGCGGCCGGCAAGAGCAGTGACGGCACGGCAAGCTTTACCGTGCGCTCGCGGATCACCGGCAAGGCCGCCGTGGTGAGCGGGACCGCCAATCCCTTGGTGGCACTCTACAGCGTCCCTCCCTGTACTGACGGCAAAGTATTGATTCAGTTTCGCCCGACGGACGGTTCGGATCCCTGGCAGTCCACGACGGCGCGGCCGTGCTCGGCCGGGCAAAGCATCAACGTGTTGGTGGCGGGGATGCGCTCGAGTACAAAGTATATGTTGCGCCACGTCGTTTCCGCCGGCAAGGGCGCCGTGACCTCGGCGCCGCTGGCGTTCACCACGGGCACGCCTCCCAAAGGATTGCAGATCGCCACGTTCCAATTGAGAATGCCGGCCGGCCGCCAATCGGACGCCAAGTCCCCGGTCATTTTCCATTCCCTGAATCCCCAACCGGCCCCTTTCCTCGCCAATCCCCTGGCCACCGACCTCCGCGGGCGGCTGGTGTGGTACTTTGATCCGCGGCACACCGGGCTGAGCGAGATCTGGCCGACGCGCCTTCTGTCGGGCGATACCTTCTTGACCTTCGCGCGCGACCGCTATCGCACCACCGGCACCGACGTGGTCCTTGAAGTAGATCTGGCGGGCAACCCCGTTCGTGAAACTTCCCTCGATGCGATCAACGCGCAATTAGCCGCCCGCAAGCAGGGACCGATCTATTCATTTCATCATGATGCCCTGCGCTTGCCGAACGGTTATACCGCGGTGCTCGGCGCCGCCCAGCGGAAGGTGAATGGGCATGACGTGATGGGCGACATGGTCATAGTGCTGGACACCAATTTGCAGGTGACCTGGACCTGGAGCGCGTTCGACCACCTGCCCGTGCCGACGACCTTTCCCGCGGACACGGCGACATGCGCCAACGACGGTGCGACCCTGTGCGCTCTGCCGGATCCGCTATCGCTTGATTGGACGCACGCGAACGACATAGGCTGGTCCAGTGAGGACGGCGATCTCACCGTATCGCTTCGCAATCTCAGTCTGCTCGTCAAGATCGACTATCGGAATGGTCAGGGCAATGGCGAGGTCGTGTGGCAACTGGGCAATGGAGGCAACTTCTCCCTCAAGCCGGCAAGCCCCGACTCCTGGTTTTCGCACCAGCACAACGCGTACCTACTCGATCCTACGACCGTGATTCTCTTCGACAACAGCAACCTGCGCTGCGATATCGCCAAAATCGTGGGTTGCGACAGTAGAGGGCAGGTGTACAAGATCGATGAACAGCACCACACCGCAACGCTCCAGCTCAATGTTAGCCTGGAGAGTTTCTGGCAGGCGCTCGGCAGCGCGCAAAAGCTGGCCAATGGTAACTTCTTCTTCGCGGGGGGCTACGCTCCTCCATCCAGGGCGATCGAGTTCCGTCCCAACGGGACGAAGGTATTTGAGTTGGATACCGGCCCGGCCGAATATCGAGCATATCGGGTTGGAGTATTATCGTCCTGAACATGCTGAACGAGCATTGAGCGGGTGATTGGAAAGGATGAGGCCGATGAGCGCGGCGGAAGAGTGGGCGGCGGCGCTCGGCGCCTGGGCTATCCCCGAGCATAGTCTGGCGGCGGCGCCGGAATCGCCCTGGGGGTTTCCTCCCGAGCTGTTCGCCCAACGGGCCGATGCGGCGGTGACGATCCTCACCCCCTCGAATCGGAGAGCACTGGAAGGACTGCCGATCGGCGGGACGGTGCTGGACGTAGGCTGCGGCGCGGGCGCCGCTTCGCTCCCCCTGGCCGATCGCGCCGGCCGCCTCGTGGGCGTCGATCCCTCCGAGGCGATGCTCAAGTCGTTCCGCGAGCGGGCGGAGGCAAGGGGCGTGGATGTGACGACCGTCGTCGGCAACTGGCCGGCGACGGCGGCGGATGTACCCCTGGCCGATGTAGTCGTCTGCCATCATGTAGTCTATAACGTCGCGGATCTCGCGCCTTTCGCCCAAGCCCTCCATGCACGTGCCCGCACCCGCGTGGTGCTGGAGTTGACCGCCGAACACCCCTTGCGGTCCCTGAACGATCTGTGGCTGCGCTTCCATGGACTGGCGCGGCCGGAGCGTCCTACCGCCGATGACGCGGTCGCCGTGCTCCGCGAAATGGGGCTACAGCCCAGCCGAGAGGACTGGCAGGCCCCTGCCTTCACCGCGTTTGCCCGCCGTGAGGATCTGGTGGCCTGGATGCGCCGGCGGCTCTGCCTACCGCCCGAGCGCGATCAGGAAATTGCGGAGGTGATGGCGGGGGATCTGGTGGGCGCGGCTGATGGTAGTATCTCGCTGCCCGCCCGTGCCGTGGCGACGCTGTGGTGGGATCGCTCTCCTCTGCTATCTTAGGTCCCACGACTTACACGGTATAGTAATTGGAACGGCCCGGGCCACACGGAGACGACGATGGCAGCAACTAGCGGTGCGCTGATGGTGCCTCCATGTTGCGCAGCCGGGCGCCGTACACGTCGGGCGCTCGGACAATCCGTTATGGGGCGGGCCGGACGGCGCGAGAGGGCGCTGAGGATGTCACACTGCCCGCGGAGGGGGAAGCCTTGATCATAGGCGAGGTCGCCGCATCGCCGCTGACCGCGTGGCACGACTTCTACGTCATCATTGGGCCCGCCGCGGCGACCTTAACGGGCTTGGTGTTCGTGGTGATCACGCTGGTTGCGGGGATGCGAGAGCGCCAGTCGGGTAGCGGGACCGCCACATTCAGCACCCCAACAGTGGTGCATTTCTGCGCCGCGCTCGGCGTCGCCGCGGCCCTGAGCGCGCCATGGCCGGCGTTCCGGCAGGCCGGCGTCCTACTCGGCCTCGCCGGCCTTGCAGGCGCGGCCTACGTTGCGATCGTGGCGCGTCGGATGCGCCGCCAGGCGGCCTATCAGCCAGTACTCGAGGACTGGCTCTGGCACGTGGCCTTCCCGCTCGTTTCCTATGGCGCGCTCGTCGTTGCCGCAGCGGTTCTACCGGGCGATCCGACCCCGGCGTTGTTCGTCGTTGGCGCGGCGACAGTTCTGTTACTGTTCATCGGCATCCATAACGCGTGGGACTCCGTCACTTACATCGTCGTTGAGCGTCTCGGACGCGAGGGTGAGGGCAAGGACTAGACGGATGCAACGCGTCGATGTCGTCGTGGTCGGCGCCGGCGTGGCGGGGCTGGCGGCCGCGCGCCGGCTGACGGACCAGGGGTACACGATCGCTATCCTCGAGGCGCGTCCTCGCCTCGGGGGCCGTATCGCGACGGTGCATCATCCCGGCACACCTGTTGCCCTGGACCTCGGCGCGGAGTTCGTCCATGGCAGGCCGCCGGAGATCTTCGCGCTCCCCGCCGGGGCCCTCACACTGTACGAGGTCGGGGGAAACACGTGGACGGCGCGGCGGGGGCGCCTGCAGCCTACCGCGGGGCGCGAGAGGGCTGGAGGACGCCTGCTCGACGAGATCGTCGTCTGGCAGGGCGAGGATCGTTCGCTGACGTCCTTCCTCGCCGAGCGCGCCCCGCGCGCCGGCCAGGCAGCGCGGGCCATCCGGGACTACATCGAAGGGTTCGACGCCGCGGATCCCGATAGGGTGAGCATCCGTTGGATCGCGCGAACGGAGGATGCCGCGGCAGGTATTAACGGCCGGCGGCAGTTTCGCCCCGCCGGTGGGTACGATTGCCTTGTGTCCTGGCTCCGCGACGGCCTACCGGCGGACCGGGCATGGGTATCGCTGGGGACGATCGTTGACGAGATCCGCTGGTCCTCTGGAGATGTCCTGGTGAACGCGCATGCCTTGGACGGGGCGCCCTATGAACCGGTCGCGGCGCGGGCGGCCGTCATCACGCTCCCCTTGGGCGTCTTGACGGCCGCCCCCGATGCCGGTGGGGTGCGCGTCGTCCCGGACGTGCCGGGGAAGCGAGCGCTCTACACGAGCCTAGCTATGGGGCATGCGATCAAGGTGCTCCTCCGCTTCCGCGAGGCGTTCTGGGAGGGGACGGCGATATTCCGCCCGCCTGCGTCGCGGTTGTCATTCCTGTTCACGCCCGATGAGCACTTTCGCATCTGGTGGACCGCCTATCCCGTCGTCGCCCCACTGCTGACGGGCTGGATCGGCGGGCCGCGCGCCGCCGCGATCGCCCGCCAGACCGATGCCGCTATCGTCGGCCAGGCACTCGATGCCCTCGCCCGTGGCCTCCGTGTGCCGTTGACCGACATCGAGGCCCTCCTCGAGAGCACTCATTTCCATAATTGGAGCACCGACCCCTTTTCGCGCGGCGCGTACAGTTACGTGTGCGTCGGGGGTATGGAAAGTCCTCGCCGGCTCGGGGAGCCGGTGGCCGCCACGCTGTTCTTCGCCGGCGAGGCCACGAATACTGAGGGCGATACGGGGACTGTCCACGGGGCGCTGGCGACGGGGTACCGAGCGGCCGACGAGGTCACCCAGGCCCTGGCCTTGCGGCGCACGAGGGTGAGTTGCCGGCGTGCCGGCCCGCCCACGACATGAGCGCGGCGCTGGGCCAACGAAGCGGCTCACAGCCTTCCGGCAAGGGACCGGCCGCGTATTTTACCGGCACGATGCGTATTGATCCCCTGTTCCAGGCAGCCGCCCCGGCCCGCGCGGTCGGCGCCGGAGTCACGTTCGAGCCCGGTGCGCGGACTGCCTGGCACACTCACCCGCTGGGCCAGACGCTGATCGTGACGTCCGGCTTCGGTCGGGCACAGCGCTGGGGTGGGCCGATCGAGGAGATTCTACCGGGCGACGTGATCTGGTTTCCGCCCGATGAGAAGCACTGGCATGGCGCCGGTGCGACCACGGCGATGACCCACATTGCCATTCAGGAACAATTCGACGGCAAAACGGTCGACTTGATGGAACAGGTCAGCGACGAACAATACCAGACCTAATGAAATGATGAGCCTCTATCATGCCGACGCACCTGAATAATGGCGGAGGCCGAACCGCCAGAACAGGCGGGCCGCCACGATAAAGAGGCAGGCCAGGGCGGTGGCCCCGAGCCCAGATGGCCAATCGAGGCGGCCGGTCAGCGCCTCGCTCGGTACGGTGACGGCAAAGGCCACCGGGACCAAAAAGGTCAAGCCGTTCTTCAGCCAACCGGGATAGATCCCCACCGGATAACGGCCCGCCGCGAATACGCCCTGAAAAAGATTAGCCATTTCGTCCATCCGGACCACCCAGAAGGCGGCGGTAGTCAGGATCAGCCAGAAGCAGTAGATCATCACGCCGCCTACCAGGAGCAGCCAGACGAAGGCCAGGGCCTGACCGAGGCCAAGCTCCCGGTCCAGCCGGCCGAGGGCAACCGCCAGGACGCTCAGGCCGGCGACTACATTCACCAGTTCCCAAATGGCCACGGTGCGGACACTGATCAGCAATTGCGCATCCTCGGGTTTGGTAAGCAAGAAGTCCAGGTTGCCGCGCTGAATGTCGTCCATCAGCTTTTCCATGTTCGGTTGGATTACGGCGCTGACCACGCCGCCCATGATCGTATAGACTCCCAGCACCGCCAGCAACTCCGAGGACGACCAACCGCTCAAGGTGGTCGTCTGGTTGAACACCAGCCATAGACCGACCAGTCCGGTGACCAGGGCCACACCCGTTTGAAGTACCTGCACGAAGAAGTTGACCCGATACTGCAGTTCGTTCATGGCGGAGACGCGGAGAAACAGCGCGACCAAGCGCGCCACGCGGACCACGCGGCTCAATTTCCCACCGCCGAGTAGCGTTTCACAGCCCCTCGCCAGGTCATCGCCATGAGCAGCGTGCCCACGCCCACCCAGAGCGCCTGCATGGCCAGACCGCCCAGCAGATCGGCGGTGGGGAGCTTCCCGACCAACGCCTCGATCGGAAAGCTGAACGTCCACTTGAAGGGTAGGAAGTCGGCCAGTCGCTGCGCCCAACCGGGCAGGAACGAGAGAGGAACCATCCGCCCGGACAGCAAAAGCTCGAAGGCGAAATAGAGGTCGAAGATGGCGCCCAGCCGCGTGGTCCAGAAGGTGAGCAAGCCCAGAACCCAGAGGAGGACGGAGCGGATCAGATAGGCGCCCCAAATGGCGAGGAAGAAGACGACTTCGTCGAGCAGCGTGGGGGCGATGTTCGGCTTAAAGGCGAGCGATAGGGCGGCGGCAAGGGGTAGCCAGAGCACGATCACCACTACCTTCATGCCTGCAAAGTAGGAGAGATCATAGTGGATGGGATGAACCGGACGGAGGAGGCTCGCCGAGAATTCGCCGGACTGGATGCGCCATTCGAAGCCGTGCGGCGTGAAGACAATATTCATGTTCCGGACCAGAGTCCAGACAATGTAGTAGGCGGCGAACGAGCCCGCCGTGTAACCGCCTACCGAGCCGCCGTGCGAGCGAGCAATGGTGGACCAGACGACCAGGTAGATCACCGGCTCGGCGATCATGCCGATCATGTAGAAATACTGGCTCACCCGGTACTGAAACTGCACGGCGATAGCGATTTTCATGTTGGTCCAGTACAGATCGCGATACGCGTTCACGCCGGGTGTTCCTGGGCAAACACGCGTTCGATCACGTCCTCGATCAGCGGTTCCTCGACGGTGAGGTCGGTCACCGGCAGTTCGTTGAGGAGCCGCGCCGTGATGCGGGAGGTGTCGGCTCGGGCCACACGGAGGAGCTGCCGTCCCTCGCTCGTGCCCGCCGGCTCACCATAGGGAGCCAAATCGACCGAGGGGTCGCTCAGCGTAACGCCGATCGTCTTGTAGGCGGCGAAGCGGTCGATCAGGCCGGTCAGCGGCCCATCAAAGTTGATCCTGCCGTGATGGATCACGATCACTCGACTGCACAGCGCCTCGACATCCGCCATGTAATGGCTGGTCAGCAAAATGGTGGCGCCGGTGCGCCGATTATATTCGGCGAGAAAGCTACGGATGCGGCGCTGCATGGTCACATCGAGTCCAATGGTTGGCTCGTCGAGGAACAGAACCTGGGGCTGTTGGAGGAGCGCACCGGCAATTTCCATCTTCATCCGTTCGCCGAGGGAGAGATTGCGCACCGGCTTCCTCACCAGGTGGCCGAGGTCCAGCAAGTCGATAAATTCGTCGCGGGTGCGTTTGAAGTCGGCCTGGGGAATCTGGTAGAGCGCGCGGTTCAACTCGAACGAATCCAGGGCGGGAATATCCCATTGCAGTTGATTACGGTTACCCATAACCAGGGCGATCCGGCGCAGGAACGCCTTCTCGCGGCGTTCGGGCTGATGTCCCAGCACTCTGGCCTCGCCGCTGGTGGGATGGAGAATGCCGGAGAGCATCTTGAGTGTGGTCGTCTTGCCGGCGCCATTTGGACCAAGAAACCCCACTACCTCACCCGCTTCCAGGGTGAACGCGATATTCCGCACTGCAGGCACGGCGCGGTTACGCCGTTGCAAGAGTCCGCCGAGCGAGGCGCGCAGACCGGCCTCGCGCTCGGGAACCAGATAGGTCTTATTGAGGAGATTGACCTGGATGGCGGAGAACGACTGTATCACGAGTAGTCACGCCTCCGGCGCTACGGGATCTAGCCGACGCCGACCATGGGCAATGCTGCTCACGGCGCCGGCCCCGCCAGAATACCACGTTTTGAGGCGGGCACCTGTATCATGTACTACAGGGGCGCGCTCATAGACCACCCATGGTGGCGCCGTTCCTTCGGCGAAGGCATTGCGGATCCATGCACGCGCATCATGCGATACGGGTTCCTCATGCAACGTGGAACCACCGGGCCAGGATAACAGCGCCACCGGCGGCGGCCGACGGCGCCGGCGTCATGGCGGGAGGGATCTTCATTCTTGCCGCCATGCAGCGCATCCCCGACGCGGCCGGGCTGCCTACCAAAGTCGCGACGCTTATCCTGATCGCGATCTGGTTCCTGTTGGCCTGGCTCTTTATCCGTGCCGTTCGCGCCGGTCAGTTGCCGGGGAGCCGACCCACGAGTGTGTTCGACATAGGTACCTGGGTCGCGGCCACGGCGGTAATAGCGGCGACCATCATGCTCGCCTTCCCCAGACTGCGCGTGGTCGCGATCGGTTTCGCCGGCCTGGCCCTGTGCCTATGGCTATGGTTTCTCTGGTTAGCCACGCGAGGGATCGGCGAGCTGTTGGCCAAGCATGGGCGCGCCTCGGTCACGGGAGCAGTGCTCCTGACCACGGTCAGCACGCAGTCCCTGGTGCTGGCGAGTCAGAGTAGCCTTCCCAATGGGGTGCCGCGGGTCGGTTGCCTGCTGCTCATCCTGGTCGGCCTGGCCTATTACGCCGTCGGCGCGGCGTTGATCGGCGTTGGTCTCGCCGCGAAGCGGAGCTGGAGCCTCGTGCGGGACTGGCGGGCGCCCCGCTGCATTCTGCACGGCGCCATCTCCATTACGGGATTGGCCGCCCTGCGGAGCGGCGCCTTTGCCTGGCCCGAGGTCGTGGGGTTGTGGCTTCTGGCGGCGGCCCTGTTCGTGGTAGTCGAGGGCATCGAGGTCATCCGTCTCGCGCTGCGCGTGCGCGTCTGTGGCTGGCGGGGCGCCGTGGTCATCTATCATCCCGCGCAATGGGCGCGCAATTTTACTTTTGGCATGTTCTACGCCTTCACCCTGACCCTGGCTCACGATAGCGCTGCGGTGCAGGGCGCGCCTGGGGTCGCGGCATACTGGCAATGGCTGATTGGGTGGGCGCAGTACGCCGTATTGGTCCTGCTGGCAGGAGAGGCAGTGTTGCTGCTTGCCTACGTCTCACACGCACGCTGGTTGGCCGGTCGACGCTCCTCCTGAGGGGGTAATGAGTTTTTCCACCGTTCCCATAGGCAGAACTAATCGCCGCTCATCATCGATAATGCCGACGAAACCGTGGCGCTCATAGAACTGCCGGGCCGAGGCGTCGATAGCGTCGACTACCACCGCCAGGGCGGCGATTTCGCGTGAAATACGGAGGGCGCGGGCCAGCGCGTCGAACAGCAGGAGGGGGCCCACTCCGGCGCCACGATATTTGCGGTCTCGGGCCAGCCGTCCAAGCAGCGTGGCCGGTAGAGTCGGATACGGCGGCAGTCGGCGGAACAGTTCCGGCGCTAATCCCTGGGGTTCAATCGCCGTCGCCGAAAGGGTGTAGTAGCCTGCGATCGCCTCCGTGGCCGTATCTACCAGCACATAGACCGTAGCGACACCACGGCGCTGGTCTTGTCCCGCCCGCTCTCGAAAATAGTGGTCGATGTCGTCCTGGTCGGAGGAAAAAGCCGCCCGGTTATGCTGTTTTCCAAGAAGGTCAGCTCGGTAGGGTGCCGCCACTCGCACTCACACGTCCGACTGGACATCGGAGCGGTGCCGTTCCATGGCGGCGCGTAGATAGTCGTTGGGCTCGGGCGGGTTTTGCACCAGATCGGCAAATCGCTGGGAATCCCGGATACTGAGCGAGATCACATCATGCTCGCGGATGGTCCGCTCGGCCTCCTGTTGGGCGCCGGTCACGACAAAATCGCTCAGCGATCGACTGCTGATCGCGGCGGCACGTTGCAGCAAGGCTTTCGTATCCGGATTGATCCGAATCTCAACTCGTAGGGTGCGTGCCGCGCCCTTGTCGCGCCGCTTCTCGGTGGTCGATGCCATAGTCCCCTCCCTGTCGATTGAAGCGTACGGTGCATACCCGTACATGTCAAGGTCGGAATCCGCGAGGGGCGTGGCTGAATTTTGTGATCGGCAGCCCGCGTCCCTGGGTGCGTCCCACATTAGTGGTCGAGGCCGCGTACTTTAGGGGTGTGGGTCTCCCGGCCCGCCGTAGCCCAGGCGATAGTCGCGTTACCGGACGGCCCGCAGTCGAACCAAGCGGGCCGGGAGACCCGCGCTCCTATTTTGGGTCCGGGAAGCCGGTCGGCATCATTTCCACAAACGTGATGCGTACCTCCGCCTCTGGCGGAGTCCGGTTATCGGGTGAGTTCCTGCTACACTTAGACCCGGATTTTCACATACAGGCAGAGGGGGATCATTTGCTTCGGAATATAGCGGTGCGACTAGCGCACTGGGCACGGCATCTCGAAAATGACGAACTACCGGGGAACCTGGGCGATTTTATCCGCACCACGCGACTGGTGCCGATGTCGCTGCTGGCGGTGGGAGTGGGCGCCTTGAGCGCTCTGGTGGCCCTGGTGCTCTTGAGATTGATCGGGCTGATTACCAATCTCCTCTTCTTCCAGCGCTGGAACACCAGTCTGGTGTCGCCGGCCGGGAATCATTTGGGCCTCTTGGTGGTGGTGGTGCCGGTGATCGGGGCTTTGGCGATCGGAATGATGGCCCGCTACGGCTCCGAGCGCATACGCGGCCACGGAATTCCCGAGGCCATCGAAGCTATTCTGATTAACGGCAGCAAGGTGCATCCCAAGGTAGCCCTGCTGAAGCCGATTGCCTCGGCCATCTCCATCGGATCGGGCGGGCCGTTCGGGGCCGAAGGGCCGATTATCATGACCGGCGGGGCCCTCGGTTCCATGATCGCCCAATTCTTTCATCTAACCAGCGCCGAGCGGAAGACGTTACTGGTGGCCGGCGCGGCAGGAGGCATGTCCGCCACCTTCGCCACGCCCCTCGCGGCAATTTTGCTGGCGGTGGAACTGCTGCTGTTTGAGCTCAAGCCGCGGAGCGCCATCCCAGTAGCGATGGCGAGCGCCACGGCGGCGCTCTGCCGGTATTACCTGTTGGGGTCGGGTCCGTTGTTCCCTACCCCGCCCCATGCCGCGTTCATCGGGCCGCTAGGCCTGGCCTGCTGCGTATTGGTGGGATTGTCGGCCGGGGGATTATCGATTCTGCTCACCAATATGGTCTATGCCGCCGAGGATGCCTTTCACCGACTGCCGATCCATTGGATGTGGTGGCCGCCGATCGGCGCCCTGGCCGTAGGGATCGGCGGTTTGTTTTTCCCCCAGGCACTGGGCGTGGGTTATGATGTGATTCGCTCGATGCTGCAGGGCACGGCGCCCGGATATATCATTCTGGGTGTTCTGTTGGTGAAATCGATCATCTGGGCGATCTCGCTCGGCTCAGGGACCTCGGGCGGCGTACTGGCGCCGCTGCTCATGATGGGCTGCGCGCTGGGCGGCATCGAGGCGGGCATTTTCCCCCACGAAGGGATCGGCTTCTGGCCGCTGATCAGCATGGGGGCCATTCTGGGCGGGACCATGCGGTCCCCCTTAACCGGGATCGTCTTTACGTTTGAGTTGACCCACGACACCAATGCCCTGCTGCCGCTCGTGGTCGCCGTATTCGTGGCGCATGGACTGACCGTACTGACCTTGCGCCGGTCGATATTGACCGAGAAAATCAGCCGTCGGGGTTATCATCTCAGCCGCGAGTACGCAATTGACCCGCTGGAGATCCTGCTGGTGCGTGAGGTGATGCGCACCAACATCGTGGCTATTCCCGCCGCCACCTCCTCGCACGACCTCCCCAACCTGCACGATGATAATGCCCGGCCCGTGCAACACCTCTATCCAGTCGTGGATGCGCGCAAGCGGCTGACCGGCGTGGTCACGCGCCATGACTTGCAGAAGATCGCGCGCGCCCACTTCGCGCCGGGTCCACGGCCCCTGCTCGACGAGGCGGTGCATGTCAACCCGATCGTGGCCTATCCGGACGAGCCGCTTCGCGTGGTCGCCTACCGCATGGCCAACACGGGCCGCACCCGTTTCCCGGTTATTACCCGTGAGGAGCCTCAGCGTCTCCTGGGTATGGTTGCCCTGAAGGATTTGCTGCGCGCCCGCGAGCGGAACCTGGAAGAGGAGCGGGTGCGGGCACGCGTCTTGCGCCTCCATTGGTTCGTTCCCAAGCTTGCCCGCGACCGCGGCACGACAGGTGATATGGCCGCGGACGAGGCGACCGTCGACCTGACCGGCTAGGCTCGCCTGCAGGCATGCCGGTCATGGCGCTTGGTCGGATGTGAGGCGAGTGGGCTTCCGGAGATTGGATTGCCCGTAGTATCCGGCATGCAGGGCTAAAGCGGCACGGGGAAGCCCTTGGCAGCTAACTACCATAGGTGATTAACTAATTATGTTAGTTAATCACCTATGGTAGTTAAGGAGTCAGGTCCCATGCGCGTCACCAGATTGACCGATCATCTTGTCCAACTCACTACACTCCCTCACCTCTTCCCGATCAACTGCTATTTGGTCCGCGAGGACGACGGTTTCACCTTGGTTGATACGGGGATGTACGGCGCCAAGGCTATCCTCGCCGCCGCCGCGAAACAGGGAGCGCCGATTCGTCGAATCGCCCTTACCCATGCCCATGCCGATCACGTGGGAACCCTGGATGACTTGCACAAAGCCTTGCCCGACGCGGACGTACTGATCAGTACGCGCGACGCTCGCCCCCTGGCCGGAGACCGTAGCGTTGACCCCGAGGAGCCGGGCCGGAAGCTGCGCGGCGGCTGGAAAACCTGTATCACCAAGCCAACCCGGCTGCTCCAGGTTGGTGATCGGGTGGGCTCGCTGGAAGTCGTGGCCGCGCCGGGACACACCCCCGGTCACGTGGCGTTTCTGGATACGCGCGATCGGGCCCTGATCGCCGGCGATGCTCTGCAGACGCAGGGCGGCATCGCCGTCTCCGGGATCGTCCGCCCCCTCTTCCCCTTCCCTGCCATGGGCACCTGGCACACCCCCACCGCCCTGGCCACCGCCCGAGCGCTTCGCGCGCTGAACCCCTCGCTCCTGAGCGTGGGGCACGGTCGATCCGTGGCTCAACCCACCGCCGCCATGGACCAAGCGATCGCGGCGGCCGACCGGAAACTGAAGGGACAGACCGCCGGTGCCCGCTAGGACGCCACTCGATCACGAGGCGGTGGTCCGCGCCGCCGCCGAACTGGCGGACGAGCAGGGGTTTGAAGCCGTGACCCTGGGCGCGTTGGCGGCGCGCTTGGGGATCCGCCCGCCATCGCTCTACAATCACGTGGCCGGACTTTCCGGGCTGCGTGACAGCCTTGCCCTGCTGGCCACTCGGCAGCTCGGGGCACGCCTGGCCCGCGTCGCCGTCGGCAAAGCGACGGACGACGCCGTACTCGCCATCGGCCATGCCTATCGCGCCTACGCGCGCGAGCATCCCGGCTTGGTCGCTGCCATGATGCGCGCCCCTCAGCCTGACAATCCGGCCTGGCTCGATGCCTCCCGCTCCGTGGTGGACACGGTGCTGGCCGTCTTCCATGCCTACGATTTGGGAGAGGAAGATGCGCTGCATGCGGTGCGCGGCTTGCGTTCCCTGGTCCACGGCTTTGCCATGCTGGAACGCGCCGGCGGGTTCGGGTTGCCCCTGGACCTAGATGTCAGCTTCGAGTATCTGCTGCGACTTTTCACGCGCGGCCTCCGCGCGGCGCACGCACAAACCGTGGGCGATGTACCCTCTTGACCAAGGCCATGATGCATGATAGAATACTTGATAGAGAAACTGTCAAGTATTATTAGCTTCATTGAGTAAAGAATGACGCTCTTGCCGATCGGGAGGGAACCACAACTTTGAACACCCCGCAGTTTACCGAGCAATCCGAGCAAGCTATCCTGGGCGCCCAGCAAGAAGCCCAGAGGCAGGGTCACCCTCAAGTCGAGACCCTGCACCTCCTCCATACCCTACTGGCCGATCGGGACGGCCTGGCCTCCGAAATTCTCCGCGCCGCCAAGGTCAATCCCGATGATCTGCGCCGCCGCGTCGACCAGGCCACCAACGCCCTGCCCCGGGTGAGCGGCAACGCGCAGATCAAGCCTAGTCCCGCTTTCCGCGACGCGGTGCTCCGCGCTCAGCGGCTGGCGAGCAGCATGGGCGACGACTTTACCTCAGTCGAGCACCTCCTTTTAGCCCTGGCCGACTTCGAGAATACGGATCGTTCGGGCGATCTCTTGCGCGGCGCGGGCGCTGAGCCGGAGGGGCTCCGCCAGGCGACCGAGACGGTGCGCGGCGGCCAGCGAGCCTCCAGCGCCAATCCCGAAGGCACCTACCAGGCACTCAAACGCTACGGCCGCGACCTTACCGAACTGGCGCGCGACGGGAAGCTCGACCCGGTGATCGGCCGCGACGATGAGATTCGCCGCGTGATGCAGATCCTGTCCCGCCGCACCAAGAACAATCCGGTCCTGATCGGCGAGCCCGGCGTGGGCAAGACGGCTATCGTCGAAGGGCTCGCGCAGCGCATCGCCGATGGCGAAGTGCCCACGTTCCTGGCAGACAAGCGCGTACTTGCGCTCGACCTGTCGC
>JAICHN010000024.1 GCA_025924845.1 Chloroflexota bacterium
CTTCAATGGAACGGGCGCCGACCGGCCCTCTGGTTCTGGACATCGGCGAAGATGTGGGCGCGCTGATCGTCTTTACGGATCGTGCTCTACGCGGCCACGAGATCGAGGTAAGCCCGAAGGATAACAGCGCGCGTCGTACCCACACCGAGGTGCTGGAACGGCGAGCCGCGGGCCGGGCGGTCTTTGCGGGCGTATTCTCTCATTTGCGGGCAGGGGCCTACAGTATATGGCGCGACGTGCTGACCGACGAGGACATCGAGATCGTGGGCGGCGCCGTGGCCGAAGTAGACTGGCGGCACCTTACCGATCCGGCCGATTTCCGGCTCAGCCGCCCCGACCCGAGCACCGGTTCGGGCGGATCCCCCATCGTCGTGCCCGAGGGCGCTCGCGCTCTGCTGCCCGCCCGCTATCAGCCGGGCAAGCCGGTCAGCGCCGCGCCCATGGGTGCGGCACCAATGCGCTATGCGGAGGACGGCGCCGTAGCCTGGGATAGTATGTGGACTCAGTTCTGCGACCTGGCCCTGGCCGGTGGCCCCAGACATCGGGATACATTGCTGGAGCCGGCCGCGGGCAACGAGGTACAGGCGGCGCCGGCCCGTTACAGCCAGGTGGTGGCTGAACTGGAGCGAGGTCTTCGCCTGGTAACCGGTCTGGATACGGTGCGGAGCAGCGCTCCTGGGTGGGTAGGCATCCGGTGTGACAGTGAACGGATGGCCCGCTGGCTGCTGAGTGCTGTCGCGGTCGAAAACATCAGTGTCCGCCGCGAGGGCACGGACCTCTTCTTGCCGGCCGCCCCCAGCTTCCGGCTCGACCAGGAGATTAAGAGCGTGGTAACAGTGGTCGCCAAAACTCACCATTATTGGCTGGAACATCGCGCGGACTAGACCGCGCGCCTGAGCCGGCAAAGCATCCTGAGTCGCAAAGCCCGTAGCCCGCGCCCCGCCCCGGCGAGATCGTCGCCGTCCGCCTGCGGCACGATGATGGAATGGATAAGCTCTTCCTTGACAGCCGGGAGGACGTTCCCTCGCCGCCCTTTGTTAACATTGGCATATTGGGTGAGGGAGATGGATAGGCGATTGCCGGAGCCATTGGCAGCGACGCTAGGGCCGGTCCTGGCCACGGAAATGCCCCCGCAGGGGAGCGCCTTTGCGGTCGCGATTGTAACGACGAGCCGGGGACGGTTCGTGATCAAGTGGGGGATGACACCGGCGACGAGGAGCGAACTTGCCGACGAATCGCATGTGCTTAAAGCGCTGCGGAAGCAGCGGCCGTTCGTTGCCGCACCCGTGGGTTACATTCCCGAGACTGATACGAATGCGTATGCCTTCACCTATATCGAAGACTAGACAATGCTCGCGGCTCTCGGGCGGGCGGATGAAGCGGAGAAGCACGCGCTCATCGCCCAGTTTGGGGCTGTCCTACGTCGGATTCATGGTTGGATGCCGCGGTTGCCCCGCCCGGCCGATTGGCTAAGCAGGATAATCAGGCGCGAACAGGCCCGGATGGAGATCCTGCGGGTCGGCGCCGTCATCCGCGGCACCCATACACGATTCGACGGGCAGGACGCACGGCGTATCGCCGGCGAGCTTCGAGCGTGGGGGTCAGGCATCACCACGGACATCACCTTCGGTCATGGCGACTTTTGCCTGCCGAACGTCCTGGTGCATTGCGGTACGGTCGTCGGGGTCATTGACTGGTCACGCGGCGGCTTTGCCGATCGGCGGTTCGATCTCGCCACGGGCCTGTTTACTCTGCGCTATAACCTGGCTGACTCTGCGTACCTCACAACCTTCCTGCGCGCCTACGGCTACGAGAAGCCGGTTGAGACGCTGCATATGTTCGAGGCGCTGCACGCGTTGACCTGTTTCCGCTAAGCCTTCCACCTGGACCGGCACTGCCTACACCCACAACCGTGCCGTCATTGAACCTGGGTACCGATCTCCAGCAGCCCGCCTCTGAGCGACGTGAAGGTGCTACATCCTCAGCGTTCCAGCACCACCATGGCATGCCCGTCTACGCGGGGAACTCGGGTCCGTGCGTAGGGCCCGTCCATCGTCACCACAAGAGGCGTGCGCTCGGGGGCAAGATAGGCCGCGCTCGGCGTCCAGCCGGTACGCACGGCCAGCGGAACATCGTAGAGGGGGATGACATCCTCCACCAGGTCGAGATCGGGCGTTCGCCGCTGCGGTACATAATGCAGGATGTGGCATACCAGCCGCTCCGCCCGGCCCTCGGCCTCGGCCTGGTGCAGAAGCGTAACCTCGGCGGTAGTTGGTCCTTCCAGACGAACCAACGAATCGGGGAGCAACCGATCGAGCAAAGCGCCGACGATCTGGCGATAGACCGGGTAGCCGTGGCGCTGATAGGCGCGGAAAATAGGATGGGCCAGGTAGGCGACGCGCTCATGCAAGATGACGGCGGCCAGGTCACTGGCCGCCGTCGGATCCGGCGGCGTCTGCGCATGGGAGCTGAAGTGGTCCCAGGCGCGCGAGAAGTAGGGCGGCACGACCTGGGCGAGTACGTCAGTACCGGAATGGGCGCGCACGGCGCTGCCCTGTTCATAAAGCACATGATCCATGGCGGGGATGTCGCGATCGAGACCGTTGGCGGGGCGGAGGAATTCGACGTCATGGCGCGCTGGCCCGAGGTAGTCCAGCCCAATCTCTTCGAGGGCAAAGCCCATCCCGTCGTCCGCGAGGCCGGATTGGTGACTCAGGATCAAAGCTCCCCCCTGCTCCAGATGGGCCCGCAGCCTGGCGGCAAGTGGCCCATCGAGCCGCACGCAATCCGGCGCGATCACGACGCGGTAGGAGGAGAGATCCGAGGCCGCGTCAAGCACCGCGCAGGGCACGCCAAGTTCGAGCAGCAGGTGCAAGGCGCCCGATGCGCTGTCCTGGCCGTCGGGCCTGGTGTCGTCTAAGAGATCCCTGGGTAGGAGCAGCCCAACCTCGGCCAGGGGCACCGCATCGATACACCACGGCTCTTTGGCCTCGACCGCCGCGTAGGTAGCGCCGATGCGCCGGTAGGCCTCCTGGTTCAGGGCGCCGCGCGGGGGCAATTGATCGCCGATCGAACATTTGGCGCCGAGCGCCAGGGCGCGAAAGCACTCGTAATCGAGCGCTGCCTGGCTCTTGACCGTACCGAAGTCGGCCCATGATCGGTGAAAAGCGCCGGTCATGCCAAGCATCGGCTTATCCAGCGCCTGGAAAAAGCGGCCATAAAGGGCGAAGTGAGTGTAGCCCCAGCCGCCGCTCGGCAGTGACTCGATCTCCCAGTGGGTAAAGTAGGGCGCTTCCGGTCTGTTCCCCTCGGCGGGATCGCCGGAGAGACGGAGGCGGCTATTGAAGAAGAGGGGCAGGCCGGGTCGGATCGACCAGGCTAGCTCGCTAATCCGCGCCATGAAGCGCCGCTCCACCAGCAGGGCATGACCACGCAACTCGTCCTCGAGCTCCGGATCCAGGCCCATCGCCTGCATCTCGCTCAGGCAATGGACACACACGCAGCCCGGCATCACCGTCTTTACGATGTCGAGGAACAGGCCGTCGACCGGGTAGCCGCGCAGCACTTCCTCTACCTGCGCCGCGACCTGATCGGCGTACGGGCTGTTCATGCACAGCCATTGCCAGCCGTGCTTTGCGGGCACACCCAGTGGTCCCCGGCCCGCCGGGCGGCCATCCGGAGCGATCTGACGCCACTCAGGATGCCGGGATGCCGCGTCTTCGTTCCAGACCACGGTAATGTAGGCGGGCACCCGAATGCCGTGCCGGTGGCATGCCGCGATTTGCTCGCCAAGCAGATCGCGGCGCAGGAAAGGATGTACCTGCCCTACCTTACTGGGGTAGTAGCACATACCATGATGGCACACCGCGAAGCAGGTGATCGAGTCGATGTGGGCTTCGCTCAGGGCGCGGGCAAAGGCCTCCGGTTCAAAATCGTCGCCCACGCCGGGGATGAGCGGGGAGGTATGGAAGTCAAGGTGGACCTGGCGGAACCGCAAGTCGGGCGCCGCCGGTATACTCAAGTCCTGCTTCGCCAAGGCGGTATATCCTTCCCACTCCTCAGAGTGAGGATCAGTAAAGCAGCTATAGCGGTGGAAACCCCTACCATTGTACCGATCAGTGGGTGGCCGGGCGAGGGCCGGCCGTGGGCGCGGGCGGGCGAGCCTGGAGACTCGCGCTCCTATTTTTGAGCCTGCATGACTGGAGTTAAGCACCTCCACAATTGCGAGGCGCACCCGTCGGCGCCTGCTGGGAAAACGCCGCCGCTCCTCCTGTGCTAGACTGGAACTCGGTTAGTTCACCCATCAACGAAACCGAGGTTTTCATGGCGGGGCAGGCCGTCCCCATCCGGTTTGGGCCGCAAGGCCGTCGCCGGCTGGAGCACTTCGGCGGCAGCCTACTCCGCATCGGCCTGCTCTGGACGATTAACCTGTTCTTTCTGTTCTTCTTCCTCTTCCCCTTTTACTGGCTGACGATTACGTCGCTCAAGCCGCCGTCCGAGGTCTACGCATTCCCGATCCACTGGCTGCCCAGCCGGCTGTATTGGGGCAACTACCACGCCGTCTTCTTTTATATGAACTTTCAACAGTACCTGTTCAACAGCACGGTCGTGGCACTGGTATCGACCTGCATCGCCCTCGTGCTCAGCGCGGGCGCCGCCTATGCCCTGGCCAAGCTGCCCCTCCCCGCCAAGCGAATCATGCTCGTGCTCGTCGTACTGATGGTGTCCATCTCCGCGATTACCCTAGTCCCCACCCTCTATCTGCTGCTTCGCGATATCGGCTGGCTCAATACCCGAAGGGCCTTGATTGCCCCGTACGTGGCGGTGTCCTTGCCTTTCGCGATCTGGATTCTCACTATCGCCTTCCGGGACATTCCGACCGAGTTAACCGAACAGGCGGAGGTCGATGGCTGCACGCCGCTCCAGGTGCTCTGGCGGCTGATCGTGCCCCTGGCATCGCCCAGCCTGCTTACGGCCGGAGTAATCATCTTCCTCACGGCCTGGAACGAGTTCGAATTCGCGGCCATTTTCATCCTGGACGTGCATTCAAGCATGGGGACGGCGCCGGTTGCCCTGGCGGGCGCGGGCGGATCGTGGGGCGTGGTGTCCGCGGCGAGCGAGGTGGTGGTTCTGCCCGTGATCGCCATCGTCTGGATCTTTCAAAACCGGATCGTGCAAGGGCTGACCGCGGGCGCCTTGAAGGGTTAAGCCGACTCCGGACCCATAAAGCCCCGATCGAGCGGGTTGTTCCGGTCGCCCCCACCGCACATGACTGGGGTCGGCAAGATGATTTCGCGCAGCTTTCTTCCCGGCCTGCTACGTCATCGCCTGATCCAGATCCTCGATGATGTCCTTGGCCGCCTCGATCCCGACTGACAGACGGATTAGCCCCGGCGCGATGCCTGCCCGATCCTTCTCGGCCGCAGTCTGGAAGCTGTGGACCATAGAGGCCGGATGGGTAATCAAGGTCTCGACCGAGCCCAAACTGACCGCCGGCACGCACACCCTGGTGCGGGCCACGGCCCGGTAGGCCGCGTCAAAGCCGCCCTTCAACTCGAAGGCCAGCATACCGCCGAAGCCGCCGGTCATCTGCTGTTTGGCCAGGTCGTGCTGCGGATGGGAGGGCAGACCGGGAAAGTACACACGGGCAACAGCGGGATGACCCTCCAGAAAGTGGGCCACCTCCAGAGCATTCGCGTTATGCCGCTCCATGCGAAGAGTGTAGGTATGCAGACCGCGCTGCAGCAGCCAGGCGTCGAATGGGTGCAGCACGGGGCCATATTGGCGCAAGTACTCCCACATGGCGGCGACCCGTGCCTTCGTGCCGAGAATGACGCCGGCCGTTACGTCGCTATGCCCATTCAGATACTTCGTGGCGCTATGAATCACAATGTCGTAGCCAAGATCCAGGGGACGTTGGTTGAAGGTAGAGGCGAAGGTATTATCCGTAATCGCCAGGGCGCCGGCCTGATGCGCCAGCTCCGCCGTGGCCCGCAGATCGGTGAGATCCATGGTGGGATTGGTCGGACTCTCGGTATAGATCACTTTCGTGTTCGGGCGAACCGCCCGCGCGAACGCTTCCACATCCTTCTGATCCACCTGCGTCACTTCGATGCCGTAGCGCGGCAAGGTGGTGGTCATTTGGGAAAGGGTGGCCGTGTAATGAGTGTGCTGCGCCACCACATGATCGCTCGCGCGGAGATTCGCCATCAAGGCGATGGTTACGGCGGCCATGCCGGAACCGACCGCCAGTGCCGCCTCGGCGCCTTCCAGGTCGGCCAGGATCGCCTCGACCTCCTTGGTGTTCGGCGTGCCCAGTCGCCCGTAGAACATAGCCGGGGCTACCGATAGGGCCAGGGCCGCCCCTTCTTCGGGCGTCGCCATCTGGAAGGTACTCGTCTGATAGATTGCCGGCGCCACCGGAGCGGCAACGCCGTGCCGCCAGGTACCGTGAATCAGGCGCGTCTCTAGGGCGGGCCGCTGCTCGTGCTCGTTCATCACCCTATCCCCCTGTTAAATACCATACGAATAGTCGGTCTCCAGGCTCACCTTCGGACAGCGTCAACTGTAGCACGCCGGAGATGAATGAAAGTGTTAAGGACTACAGATGTACAATCTGGGTTGACGCTGATTTTTGAACAGTGCAACGCTCATTTGCATACGTGGCTCATCATTAATCTTCCCTTACCTAGAGGCGTATGCGAATCAGATCCGGAATATCTGAGAGGCTTACCGTGGAACATGAAATTCAGAACCTACTGACCGATTTACGCAGCGGCGTCATCAGCCGCGAGGAATTCGTACGGAAGTGCCTCGCGGCTGGAGCTACGCTGTCCGCTATCGGCATGCTGCTGCATAACTCGGACCCCGCCCGTGCGGCCGGTGCCGCCCGGCCAGCTGGAGCGCGTAAGGGTGGGACACTCCGCGTGGCGATCCAGGGGCCATCGACCGGGCTCGATCCGGCCATCATCAGTGACCCCGCCACCATCGAAATTACCCACAACATGTATAACTTCCTGGTTCGGGTCGATGTGACCTTTACCCCGTACCCCGATCTTGCGACGAAATGGACCACCAGCAAGGATGGCAAAACCTGGACCTTTCCCCTACACCGGAACGTCAAGTTTCATAGCGGCAAGGCATGCACCGCCGACGACGTGCTCTACACGTTTGAGCGCATCCGTAATCCCAAAACCGGATCGGCGGCGGCCTCGCTCCTTTCCGGCGTGACCGACATCCGGAAACTGGATGACTACACGGTACAATTCAGTCTCAAGGCTGCCGATCCTGATTTCGCCGTCACCCTTTCCGATTACCATCTCTGCATCATTGAGAAGGGATTCTCCGGGAACTTCAGTAAGAATCCCTCCGGCACCGGTCCCTGGAAGCTGAAGGAATTCGTTCCCGGCGATCATTGCCTGCTGGTGCGCAACCCAAACTACTTCGAGGCCGGCTTGCCGTACCTCGACGGCATCCGCTTCGTCTTCTTGCCTGACGCCTCGACTCAGGTGGCCGGCCTGCGGAGCGGCAGTATTGATTTCATCGAGCAGCTCACTCCGACCCAGGCCCAACCGCTGGTCGGCGTGTCGGGGATTAATCTGGTGACGATGGCCGGCTCGGGCTTCTTCAATATGCGCATGCGCAGTGATCGTCCGCCGTTCAATGACCTCCGGGTGCGCCAGGCGTTCAAGTACGTCGTGGACCGCAAAGCAATCAACAATGTGGTGTTCGTCGGCAATGGCGCGCTCGGCAACGACCAGCCGATTGCTCCGGTCTTTAAGTGGTATTCCGATATCGGCCTTCGTCCGCGCGACGTGGCAAAGGCCAAGTCATTATTGGCCGCGGCCGGCCATCCGAAGGGGATCACGGTGAACCTCGTGGCCTCCCCATTCGTCGGCGGCTCCGACTTCGCTCAGGCCTACCAGCAATTGGCGAGTGACGCCGGAATCGACGTTAAGATCGTGACCGAGACGGGCGCCGACTACTTCGCCAAGGATTGGCTTCAGGTGGACTTCGGCCTCACCTCCTGGGCCGGTCGCCCGACCCCCGGTGTCCTGCTCAACCTGCTCTTTAAGTCCGGCGCGGTGTGGAATGAGGCGCACTACAGCAATAAGCAACTCGATAAGCTGATTGACGCCTCGGGATCAGAGCTAAACCCGAGCAAGCGAAAGGCGATCTATAAGCAGATCGAATTGCTGATCAGCAATGACGGGCCTTCGATTATTCCGTTCTTCTCCACCTTCGTGTTCGCCGGAACCAGTAAGTTGAAAGGCTTCCAGCCGCTGCCCGACACCTTCCACTACTTTAAGACGGCATGGCTCTCCTCCTGACTTCACGAAAATGGAACGTCGGGCGGCCTTCCAGCATCCGACGCGTCGACTTTGGGATGACCCTCAGAGGCGAGGGATAGGCCCATGCGGCAGTTCATCATTCGCCGGCTGCTGTTCATCGTGCTCGTCCTCTTGTTGGTCTCAATCCTGGTCTTTTTTATCACCAGTATCATCCCAGGGGATACTGCCCAGGCCATGCTTGGTCAAAACGCTACGCCCGAGAGCCTCAAGGCGCTCAGACATACCCTGGGACTGGACCAGCCGCCGATCGAACGGTACTTTTCCTGGCTGGGGCATCTGCTGACCGGGCAGTTCGGCAACTCGCAGACCTTTGATGTACCGATCGGCCCCCTGCTGCTCAACAAGCTCGGCAATTCTGCCATCCTGGCGGGCGCCGCCTTTGTCTTTACCGTGCCGCTGTCACTGCTCCTGGGCATCGTCGCCGGCTTGAACAAGCACCGCTGGCCCGATAGCCTGATCTCTCTGCTGACCCTCGCCGGCGTCGCGCAGCCGGAGTTCGTCACCGGCACCTTCCTGGTGGCCATTTTCGCGACCTGGCTGCACTGGTTGCCCGCCACGAATACCCTGGACACCAGCGAGGGCATCGGCCCCACTATCACCGCCTTCATCCTTCCGGTAATCACGCTCTCGCTGGTGTTGCTCGCCTACATTGGGCGGATGACCCGTACCAACATGATCGATGTCATGGAGACGGATTATGTACGCACCGCGCTCCTCAAAGGCCTGCCCTACCGCACCGTCGTGATCCGCCATGCCCTGCGCAATGCATTGCTGCCCTCGATTACCATCATCGCCTCCAATGTGGGCTGGCTGCTCGGCGGCATCGTAGTCACCGAAAGCCTCTACGGTTATCCCGGCCTGGGTCGATTGCTGCTGCAATCCGTGCAGAGCCGCGACGTACCGATGCTCCAGGACATTACCCTGTTGATCGCCCTGGTATTCGCCCTCTCCAACCTGGCGGCGGACGTACTCTATGCCTGGTTAAATCCACGTGTGCGGTTTTCCTAAAGTGGGGCCAAAACCGTGACGCTCGGGGAACGCTTGAAGGGCGCGAAATGGTGGCTGGGACAGGCACGAGCACAGCCTCTCGCCGCGATCGGCGCCGTCCTGGTGCTGGGTTGGGTGGTGATCGCGCTGGTTGCGCCGCTGATCGTCCCCTACAACCCGATCAAGGGTGACTTCTTCAATTTGCAGGCTGCCCCCTCCAGCGCCCACTGGTTCGGTACCGATAACCATGGGCGCGACGTGTTGAGCCGCGTGCTGATGGGCAGCCGCTCCGTGTTGCTGCTGGCGGCCGCCTCGACTCTCGCCTCCTTGATCGTCGGTACGATTATTGCCCTGGCCGCCGGCTTTTACGGCGGCGTAGTGGACGAGATCTTGATGCGCATCGCCGATGCCGCCATGGCCCTCCCAGCCGTGCTTCTGGCCCTGCTCATTCTGGCCATGATGGGTCCAGGCGATCTCGGCCTATTCGCGGCGACGGTAATCGTCTTTTCACCACTTGTAGCGCGCGTGGTACGGAGCGCCGTACTCCCTCTTGCCGGCCGCGAGTTCATCGACGCCGCCAAGCTGCGCGGCGAGAACGACTTCTCGATCATGCTGCGCGAGCTGGTGCCGAATCTACTCGGCGTACTGGCGGTCGAAGGCTCGATCCGCCTCGGCTATGCCATATTTCTGATCGCCTCGCTCGGCTTCCTGGGAGTCGGCGTGCAACCGCCCACTCCCGATTGGGGTGTGATGGTCTCGGACGCCCAGGGCTACGCCTCGCAATCGCCATGGATGGTGATCTTCCCTGCCCTGGCCATCTCGTCGCTGGTGATCGGGATCAACCTGCTCTCGGATGGGATCAAGCAGCTCGTCGCGGCCCTTGAGCAGCGCGGCGCCGAGGAGCAGGCGCCCGCTCCGGCCGAGGAGCGAGCGTCGTGAGTAACCCTCCCCTGCTGGAAATACGCAACCTGTCCGTGTCGTATCGTCAAGGGCGCACCGACATCCCCGCCTTGCGCGATGTTTCCCTGACCTTGAGGCGCGGGGAGGCGTACGGCATCATCGGCGAAAGCGGCTCCGGTAAGAGCACGCTGGGTTTCGCGATCATGCGGTATCTGGGCGGAAACGGCCGGATCGTCGGCGGCGATATCCGGTTCCGCGGTGAAAGCCTGCCGGCCATGGCGGATCGGCAAATCCGCGGCCTCCGCGGCCGGCATATGGCGATGGTCTACCAGCAGCCCCAGGCGGCGCTCAATCCATCCATCACCCTGGGCGACCAGATAGTCGAGGTCTTTACGCTCCATAAGGGCGCCTCCCAGGCACAAGCACGGCGGGACGCGATAGCCATGCTGGGCAAGGTGCGGATCAACGACCCGGAGGCCGTAGCGCGCCTTTATCCCCATCAGGCCAGCGGCGGCATGCAACAGCGCGTAGTGATCGCCATGGCCCTGGCCCTGCATCCGGACTTGATCATCCTGGACGAGCCGACCACCGCTTTGGACGTGACCACTCAGGCGGCGGTGTTGGAACTGCTGGAGGAGTTGCGCCGTGAGTTTGATACGGCGCTGATCTTCGTGGCCCACGATCTGGCCGTGATCACCAGGATTTGCGAGCGCGTGGCCGTATTCTACGCGGGCGAGTTGGTCGAGGAAGCTACGCTGGAGGCGCTGTTCCGCGAGCCGAAACATCCCTATACGGCAGGACTGCTGGAATGTCTACCCTCGCGGAGCGTGGGCAACGTGCGTCGCCCCCTCTCCCCGATTCCCGGGCGGTTGCCTCGACTGACCAACCTACCTCCCGGCTGCATCTTCGAGCCTCGCTGCCGCTACGCAACCGACGAGTGCGCCCGCGTCCGCCCCGCCTTGCTCGAAACGGGGCCCACGCATCACGCCCGCTGCATTCACTGGTCGGAAGTGCGGTTAGGCGGTGGTCAGGAGACCAAGGGCGGCCAGGATCGGGTGCCGACCGCGCCCAACGGCCATGACCCACTGCTAAAAGTCGAGCAACTGGCGAAGTCATTTCGTCGATCCGGGTTGGCCGGCGGCTCGGGTGGTTCGGTGCGCGTACTACAGTCGGTCGAGATGGAGATGAACGACGGTGACACTATCGGCCTGGTCGGCGAAAGCGGCAGCGGCAAGACCACGCTCGCCCGCTGCATTCTTGGCCTGTCCCCGGCGGACGGGGGCCGGATGCGCTTCGCCGCCCGCGACCTGCCTCTCAAGCTGTCCGACCGCGACACCGGCACGCTGCGCGAGTTGCAAATGGTCTTCCAGAACCCCGACCTGTCGCTCAATCCACGGCAGACGGTTCGCACCATTCTGACCCGCCCGATTAGGCTGCTCGGCAAGCTGCGCCGAACTCCGGCCGAGGGCGCGGCCCGTGAGCTTTTGCGGTCCGTAAATCTGGACGAGAGCTTTATGGACCGCTATCCAGGGCAACTCAGCGGCGGCGAGAAGCAGCGGGTAGCCATCGCCCGTGCCTTCGCCACGCGCACCAGGCTGGTAATTTGCGACGAGCCCGTCTCCGGGCTGGACGTATCGGTGCAGGCTACCGTGCTCAACCTGCTGCAAGAGCTTCAAGCACGCTGGGGAACGGCCTACCTCTTCATCTCCCACGACCTGGAGGTGGTGCAATACCTGGCCGACCGGATCATCGTCATGTACAGGGGCCATATCGTGGAGGCAGGCAGTACGGCGGAAGTGTTCGGCGGTCCCAACCACCCTTACACCGAATTGCTGATGAGCTCTATCCTCGTGGCCGATCCCGACGCGCCGCGCATGCACCTTGCCCTCGTCAGCGAAACCAAGACTGAAGCCGCGGACGACGTGGGCTGTCCGTTCAAGGGACGCTGCCACCGCCATATCGGCCCGGTCTGCGACACCGTGTTCCCGCCCTTGCGCACGATCGCCCCGGGACACGTATCACTCTGTCATATCCCGGTTGACCAACTTCCGGTCTTCACCGCCCACCCGTACCATCCAAGAATGGCGCCCGCGTCCGACTCGTAAGGGCCGAGTTCTACCCGCCCATGAACCACCCTTAAGCGTGCATTCCTTCCATGCCGGCCGGATGATGCGACAATCAAGCTATGGCCCGCCCGTGCAATGTGGTGCTATATTCACGGCATCAACTCCATTTGAAGATGGGGAGAGGCGCGAACGCCGACCGGGAGGGAAGGCGACAGTGGGCGCGAACGGCCGATCGCGGGATGCCGACGGGGCGGCCGTATTGGCAGGCGGGGGCGTCATGGGTGCACTGATGCGTACTCATGACTGGGCGGCCACGCCGCTGGGGTCCGTCGAGCAATGGCCGCAGGCGCTGACGACGTGCGTGCGTATTATGCTTACCTCCCGCCAGCCCATGTGGTTGGGCTGGGGAGATGAGCTGACCTTTCTTTATAACGATCCGTATCGGGCAATTGCCGGCAACAAGCATCCATACGCACTCGGGCAGCCCACTGCCGTGGTGTGGCGGGAAATTTGGCATGATATCGCCCCACGCATCCAAGCTGCCCTGGGCGGAGACCTGGGAACCTACGATGAGGCGCTCCTGCTGATCATGGAGCGTCACGGTTACCCCGAGGAGACCTATTACACATTCTCCTACAGCCCGATTCCCGGCGACGACGGACAAGTCGCCGGAATCTTCTGCGCGAACTCGGATGATACACGGCGCGTCATCGGTGAGCGCCAGTTGAGCTTGCTCCGCGATCTGGCAGCGGGCACGACCGAGGCGCGCACCATCGATGATGCCTGTACGTTGAGTCTACGCATTCTGGAGACGAACTCTTACGACGTGCCGTTCGCCCTACTTTACCGCGTCGAGCCGGACCATTGTCGCGCGGTCTTGCTCGGCACGGCGAACATCGCGCCTGGTCACCCGGCCGCTCCCGTCACGATCAGGTTGGATCGGCAAGATTCCTGGCCGCTTGAAAGCATAATCCGTAGCAAGACCCCTTGTGTCATCCCCGATCTCGAACGATTGTTCGGCCCCATCCCAAACGGCGCCTGGGATCGGCCGCCGACTCAGGCCGCGGCTTTGCCGATCACCCCGTCGGGTCCGGAAGCCCCCGCGAGGATCCTGATCGCCGGTCTCAATCCCTATCGTCCCTACGACGACGACTATCGTCGTTTCATGGGGCTGGTCGCGGCTCGGTTCGCCGCCGCCATCGCCGATGCGAGCGCCTACGAGGAGGCGAGCGCCCGCGCCGAAGCGCTGGCCGAAATTGATCGCGCCAAAACTGCTTTCTTCAACAATATCAGCCACGAGTTCCGCACGCCGCTCACCCTCATGCTTGGCCCACTCGAAGACATGCTGGCCGCTCCCGCCGATACGAACCTGGTGCGTGAGCAGGCGGCGATTGCTCATCGCAACAGTCTGCGCCTCCTCCGGCTGGTCAATACACTGCTGGACTTCTCGCGCGTGGAAGGGGCGCGGATGACGGCGGCGTATGAGCCGACCGACCTGTCCCGGTTAACCGCCGAACTGGCAGGTGTCTTCCGCGCCGCTATCGAACGAGCCGGACTGCGCCTGGTGGTTGAGTGCCCTTCACTGCCCGAGCCGGTCTACACCGACCACGAGATGTGGGAGAAAATCGTCCTCAACCTGCTCTCCAATGCCTTTAAATTCACCTTGACGGGCCAAATCGCGGTGACGCTTCGCGCCTCGGGGGGAAACGCTGTGCTGACCGTGCGCGATACCGGTACGGGCATCCCCGCCGAGGAGCTGCCGCGCATATTCGAGCGCTTCCATCGAGTGCGGGGCGCACGAGCGCGTACACACGAAGGAACCGGTATCGGCCTGGCCCTGGCCCATGACTTGATACGCCTGCACGGCGGCGCCATCGACGTGGTGAGTACCCTGGGCGAGGGCACGACCTTCACTGTCACCCTGCCCCTGGGCACGGCGCACTTACCGCCCGAGCATATCCATCCGGCGCGCACCCAGAGAGAAACGGCGCGGCACGCCGCGCCCTATGTGGAGGAGGCGTTGCATTGGCTTCCTCCTACCGATGCCGCGGCCGAGCGGCCGGTGATCGCGGATGCCTCCACGATTGCCCTGGCCGATCCGCAACTAACCGGGGACGACGCGACACGGCGGGCCCGCGTATTGCTGGCCGACGACAATGCCGACTTGCGCGAGTATCTGACCCGGCTGCTTGCCGAGCGTTATGCGGTGCAAGCGGTGGCCAACGGCGCTGAAGCGCTGGCCCACGCACTCGCCGCGCCGCCGGATCTGGTGCTCAGCGATATTATGATGCCGGAGCTCGACGGGTTTGGGTTGCTCCGAGCATTGCGCGCGAACCCGAGCACCAGCGCAATTCCCGTGGTGCTGCTCTCGGCACGCGCCGGAGAGGAGGCTGCCGCCGAGGGCCTTGCATCCGGTGCCGATGACTATTTGGTAAAGCCGTTCTCGGCGCGCGAACTGGTGGCGCGCGTCCAGACCCGTATCGAGCTTGCCCGTCTTCGGGCACGAACCGCGGAGACGCTGCGCCGGCGGGCTCGGCAAGCCGAGTTGGCAGCCGAGGTTGGGGCGGCCTTGACCGACGGCGCCCCCTGGTTGGAGCAACTCCAGCGCTGCGCGGAGGCGCTGGTGCGTCACCTCGACGCGGCCTTTGCACGTATCTGGACGTTTGATGAACCAGAGCAGATGTTGGTGCTCCGTGCCGGTGCGGGCTTGTACACGAGGCTGGATGGCCCGTTCAGTCGCGTGCCGCTCGGCGAATTCAAGATCGGCCGCGTCGCCCTGGAGCGCCGACCGCACCTTACTAACGATGTGATGGGCGACTCACTCACTGGTGATCAGGAATGGGCGCGGCGGGAAGGTATGGTCGCCTTCGCCGGATACCCTCTGGTGGTTGGTGAGCGCCTGATCGGCGTCATGGCCCTCTTCGCCCGGCACGAACTGGCGGATGCCGCTCTGATCTCCCTGGGGTCGGTCGCCGACGAGATAGCCCTTGGCATAGCGCGGGCATGGGCGGACGAGGAGCGAGACCGACTCCTGATCCAGGAACAGGCCGCGCGCCGCGAGCCCGAAGCAACGCGGCAGCACTTACATGACCTGTTCATGCAGGCGCCCGCCGCCATCTTTATTCTGCACGGTCCCGAGCACGTGTTCACCCTGGCCAATCCCCGTTTCCTCCACATGATCGGCGAACGCGACGTGGTGGGCAAGCCGGTTCGCGACGCCCTGCCGGAGGTGGCCGGGCAGAGGATCTATGAGTTGCTTGAAAATTTGTATGCCACGGGACAGCCATACGTCGGCAGCGAAGTCAGCGCGTTCATAAACCGCGGTGCAGGCGAGTTGGAGGAGCGCTTCTACAATTTTGCGTATGAGCCGATCCGTAACGCCCAGGATGTGGTGGGAGATGTATTTTTCCATGCCGTCGATGTGACCGAGCAGGTGCGGGCACGGCAGCACGTGGAGCAGCTTGCCAGGGAGCTGCAGGCGGAGCGGGACCGCTTGCGTAAGGTGGTAGAGATGCTGCCGACGGCGGTGTTGGTGACCGACACGGCACTGACCATCCAGGTGGGCAATCGAGCGGCGCGTATGCTCCTTGGTGTGGATGGCGCGGCCCCCGCCCCGCCGGTGGCGGCGGGCGAGACAATCCCGGCCGACGATGTAGGCATCTTCGCGGCTTACGAAGTGCGACGGCTCGATGGAACACCGTACGAGGCGGCGGAGCTGCCGCTCACCAGAGCGTTGAGGCAGGGCGAGGAGGTGCGTGGCGAGCAGATGCTGCTGCGCCACAGCGATGGACACGACGTGCCGATTCTCACCAGCGCCGCGCCGCTATACGACGAGACAGGAGCGATCACCAGTGCGGTATTGGTGTTCCAGGAGATCACGGCGATCCGAGAATTGGAGCAGGCCCGCGAGGAGTTCCTCTCCTCGGCCGCGCACGACCTCAGGACGCCCCTGACGAGCATCCAGGGATTGGCGGAACTGGCTCGGTGGCGGTTGAACCGCCTCGGGATGGATAACCTGGGGCCCATTGCCGCGCACATGGAGGGTATCGAGGCGGCCAGTTCGCGGATGGCACGGCTGATTGATTCCCTGGCCGACATTAGCCGGGCCCGGCTGGGCGCCGCGTTCGAACTGGAAAGCTCGCATGTTGATCTGGTGACGCTGGTGGAGACTGTCGTCACGCGCTTTGCTGAGCAAGGCACTCACCGTGTCAATTTCATTACGGAGGTTCCCACCCTCCCCATCACCCTGGACGCGCTCCGCTTCGAGCGAGTCGTGGACAATCTGGTCAGCAATGCCATAAAGTATAGCTCGTCGGGCGGGGAGATCAATGTGCGCGTGGCGCGGGAGGAAGCCGGAACCGAACCAAGTGCGATTGTGGAGGTGGAGGATCACGGGATCGGCATAGGCGCCGCCGATCAGGCCCGCATCTTCGAGCGTTTCCACCGCGCAGCCGGCGTGAGGGGACACATTCCCGGATCCGGCGTTGGTCTGGCAAGCGTCATGCAAATCATTCGGCAACTCGGCGGCACCATCATGGTCAGGAGTCACGAGGGGGAGGGATCCACGTTCACGGTGCGTCTGCCGCTCGAGGTCGAAACGGGCGACTCGTCGGCGCTGCATCGCGGGGAGTGAGGAGGAGGGGCAGGACCGTGGCGAGGACGGGTGTGGCCTTCTTCAGCATGTCCCGCCGACCAATCCGTTTTTGTGCTGCCCGAATTGGCCGGTGTAGGGCACGGTTGCCGATCGTGGCGCTGTTACTTGCCGCCCTCTGCCTGAACTCAATCCCCCATGCAGTCGCGGGCGCCCCATTCCCCTTCAAGCCGATTCACCTTCCGGCGGACGCGGCCATGCATGCCGACTCGCCCAACGAATGGTGGTACGTGACGGGCCACCTGCAGGACGCGAAGGGCAACCACTATGGTTTCGAGTTGGTCGCGTTCAAGTTCGGCAACGCTCGCCAAATCGCTCCATTCCTCGGCGTAAACACGCTGTATCGCATCGATCTAGCGCTCACTGACCAAACTCATAAGCATTTTTACTCGACCGTGGACTACATTTTGCCCTCAGCCGGCAAGCCGATCCTCTCTTCCAGGCGCCTCAGGCTGCGCATGACCGGCCCGTCCGCCTCATTAGCCATCGACACAGTGGACGCGAACGATCTCGCCTACCATTTGGTTGACCACATGCCGGCGGGAGGGATCGACCTGTCGGTGCGGACCGCGCGCCCGCCCTTGCTGGAGGGAGGTAAGGGTGTGGAGCGGATCGGCGATGGGTACTCCTACTATTACAGCCTGACCAATCTCGCCACGAGCGGTACGCTGACTCTGCACGGCCGAAAGATGCAGGTAAGCGGGATCTCCTGGATGGACCATCAATGGGGTATGTGGAACTGGCGCGGCCTTCGGGGTTGGGACTGGATGGCCATCCAACTCGCCAATGGCACCAGTCTATCATTGATCGATTTCGTGAGCGGCCCTCGGCGTACAGCCAAATCCGCAACCATCGGTTTCGCCGCGCGCCCGCGGGTTTTCACACGTAAGGCGACGATGACGCCCCTTGGGCCAAAGTGGACCAGCCCGCGTAGTCATATCACCTACCCGATTGCCTGGAAGGTAACGGTCCCCGCGATTAGCCTGCAAGCGGTCGTAACCACGGCCGTACCCCAGCAGGAGCTGTTTGACCCCGTGGAACCGTTCAGCACCTACTGGGAAGGCAGCGGACGGCTCGTCGGCACCTTAAGAGGAAAACCAATCCGTGGCCTCACCTATACTGAGTTAGCCGGGTATTACGGGCGCGGCCTCGCGGGTCGGTAACGTCAACTTTCCGAAACCGAGGACCATATCGAATTGCCGGTACCGCTGAGCGCAAAGTTTAGAGGAATTTTCGGGCCAGATTCATGGCAGCCTGCTGCACGAAAGGCTTCCCCAACAAATGCAGAACCGTACTCTCGGTACTGCCGCCGCCACTTCCGGCCGCGCCCTTGCCAAGCAGATTGGCCAGCACTCCACCATGATTCTCGGCCACATAGCCTGCCAGCTTGCCGAGGTCGCTATCGCTCATGGCCTGGGGGTTCTGTGTACCGATGCCCAGATGACTGAGGATACCGCCCGGACTGCCGCCACCCTGCTCGACCGCGTGCAGCAGCATCGAGCCGACCTGGCTACGTTCGCCCGGTCCTTGTTGCTGCGCGGAGGACTGGACACTCTGGGCAAAACCGCTTTTGCCGAGTGCCTGCAGGGCATCGCTAATCGCCCCGGTAGCTTTATCAGGCGGTGCCTGGCCAAGCAGCGCATCGAGCCCGCTATGGAGCTCTCCGTGTGCCATATTCCCGGTACCCCCACCCGCGAACTGTTGTACGAGAGAATCCAACATGCTGAACTCCACCTGAAGATCGTCAAAGGCCTACCACAACCATGCCTCGTATCGTAAGCGGTGCGGTCCTCCTATTCATCGGTGGAACGGCTAGACCAGGAATGGAATAGGACTAATACGGGGCTGTGGCAGGGGCCTCAAGGGTAGGCCTCCGGCAGGTAATCACCGCCGTCACCGGGGATCCCCTCGCCATCGACCAGACACGCCTCCGGCAATTAGCCACGCACGGCACGGCCAGTGACGTACACGTGTAGGACGATACCGGCATGCCCAAGTAGCGAAAGATACGCCGACAACACGCCGGGAAGCCACTGTCCCTCTGTAATGAGCGGAGGAGCGGCGAAAAACGTCCATTTGCGCGGAGTCCCTCGCCAAACGGCCATGACCTCGCTCAGAGATAAACGAAGGGGGGAGAGTGTGGCACTCCCCTCCCTTCGTCAGACTCCGCGAACCGGACCGTGCTTGACACCGCACGGTATCATCACGATCCTGTCCTCTCACCCTTTAGTGGTCATTAGGGCCCGGTGCGTGCTTGAGCCAAGGAGTGAACAGCACGGTTCCCTCAGTGGTGGCGCAGCCCGCGGCCCCTGGCCCTCCAGGACACCCCCAGTAATTCGCCTTGGCATCAGCGGTGCCCGTGCCCGCGTTGTCAACACCCACGGTCGTTCCGCCCAAGTCGTTCGCACGCATGAGCACGGATGTTTCGTTCGTGCCGACAAAGACGCCGACTGCCTCATTGCTGATGTTGTTGTGGACGATCGTCGTCCCTAGAATTGGCGATGCCCCGCCCGCTGCATCGGCAAAGACGATGATCCCCGCCGTACCCGGCGTCCCGGCATCCTCGTCCGGGCCATTGCCGCTAATCGTATTGCCGACAATGGTGTTGCCGTTGAGATTCTGATCTGGAGCGTGGCTGTGCAGGGCGACGCCACCCATCCCGTTGTTCGTCAGCACGTTGCCGACGATCGTGTTGTTATAGGCGGCGGTCCCAGGCGTTGGGGCGAAGACGCCCGTGCCCGCGCCCCCACCGTTCGTGCCATTACCGGTGGCGACGTTGTGGGACACCGTGTTGTTGTAGACACCATAGCCGGGAAGCGGACCATTCGGACCGAAGCCCGAGGGATGCGAGGGCAAGGTGATCCCGCAATCGTACACGTTGTTCTGCACGAGGTTGTCCGTGATCAGGTTGTCATGGGTCGGTCCCGTTTCGTCGGTCACCAGGAAGCCGCCGGCATTGTTCTGCACGAGGTTGTGCGCGAACGTGGAGTAGGCCACACCCTGCAGGTACACGCCTTCCCCGCAGTCCTCTTGCTCGAACGGGGCGGCACCGGCGCAGGTCGAGTTCATACCCGCCGGTACCAAATTCAAGTCATTGTGTTGGACGGTATTGTTCTCGAACAGAAGTTGGGAGACATTGGTTAATTGGACGCCTGCCAGGTTAGCATTCTGGACCGTAAAGCCGCTGATGACGGCGCCGGTGACACCCTGGACGACTAGACCGTGGTCCAGGCCCGTCGCGTCGATCGTCGTAGTCGCGGCGCCCGCGCCCTGCAGCGTCAGAGACTTTTGGATCTGCACGTTCTCTGTATAGGTTCCGGCGGCAACGCTAATAGTGTCCCCGGAGGATGCGGCGTCCACCGCGGCTTGAATCGTGGCGTAACAGCCATTGGCGCCGCCGGGGGCTACGCATAGTTGCTGCCCTTGTGCCTGAGCGACGTGGCCCAGGCCCCCTAGGGGCAGCATACCGCCGATCAGGAGAACGCTCGCGACTAGGGCAGCCCGCGGGAAGCGTCGGCGCCGCTGAAGATCAGAATGCCGCCATATCTGCATATCGAGCCTCCATTTCTTTGCTATGTTTGGATGTCACCGAAGTGCCGCTGGATGTGTCTCATCCACGGCAGGGCTATTATAACACTCTGTTTTTAGAAAGCCAGTTAAGGAATGGTCAAGATTGCGCGCTGTGAGGCCGCGCAACTGAAAAAGGCGCTCCATTCTCTCTGGAGCGCCCTTCCCAAGGCAGTAGGTACCGAATGCGGAAGCGACGGGATTCGAACCCGCGATCTCCTGCGTGACAGGCAGGCATGTTAGGCCACTACACCACGCCTCCGGATGCACCGATGGTAGCAGAGGCGCTTATCGCCTGTCAACGCGCCCCAGCACCCGCCGCGATGTGCTAGGATCGCTCTATGCATGTTGAACGACCACGCTCTGAATATGAGGTCATTGTCGTGGGCGCCGGACATGGCGGCTGCGAAGCTGCCCTGGCCGCTGCCCGCATCGGTCGACGCACCTTGCTCCTGTCGCTCAAACTGGAAAATGTGGCCTTGATGCCCTGCAACCCTTCCATCGGAGGGCCGGCCAAAGGCCACCTGGTGGCGGAAATCGATGCCCTGGGCGGTGAGATGGCTCGCAACGCCGATCGCACCAGCGTGCAGATTCGCATGCTCAATACCAGCAAGGGTGCGGCCGTACAGGCCCTCCGCGCCCAGTCCGATAAGCATGCCTATAACGCGGTCATGCGCGGTGTGCTGGAGCACCAACCCCGGTTGGACCTCGCTCAGGCAACCGTCGAACACTTCATCGTCGAAACACGTCGAGGCGGACCCGCCGTGGGCGGAGTGGTGTTGTGGGACGGTACGATCGTCCGGGCCAAAGCTGTCGTCCTCTGTACCGGCACTTCTCTGAACGGAAAACTGATTCGCGGGGACCAGGTGACCAGCGGCGGACGGATCGGCGAACAGGCGGCTCTGGGCATGTCGGGCGCCCTCCGGGAGCTTGGCCTCGAGTTGGGTCGCCATAAGACCGGAACGCCGCCCCGGATAGAGCGCCATTCCATAGACTATGCCCTGGCCGGTGTGCAGCCCGGTAGTAGCACTCCGCTCTACTTCAGCGCCGACGCGCGTCACGCCGCCGCGTGTGCTCTGGAAGGGGACCCGGAGGCGATCGACCAGTTCTGGAGCGATCCGCTCAGCGTGCACAGCGCTCCCAATCCGCGCGCTCCGACCGGTGAATGGCGCCGTCAGTTGGATTGTCAACTGGTCCATACCACGGCCGAGACCCATGCCATAATTCGCGTGAATCTCCACCGCGCCCCGATGTTTAACGGCACGATTCAGGGCGTCGGCCCCCGCTATTGTCCATCGATCGAGGACAAAATTGTCCGCTTCGCCGACAAACCAACCCACCAGCTTTTTCTTGAGCCGGAGGGCTGGCATACGGACGAAGTCTATGTTCAGGGTGCGAACACCAGCCTCCCGGAGGACGTGCAGCTTGCCATGCTGCACAGTATCCCTGCCCTGCGCCACTGCGTGATGCTCCGCGCCGGCTACGCCGTGGAGTATGATTACGTACCGCCCCATCAGACTACCGCATGCCTCGAATGTAAGGCGGTACGCGGGCTGTTTCGGGCCGGCCAGATTAACGGTACCTCCGGCTATGAGGAGGCTGCCGCGCAGGGACTGATCGCCGGCATTAACGCGGCCCGCTATGCGGCCGACGAGCCCCTGGTCCGGATCCAGCGCGGCCAGGGCTACATCGGCGTATTGATTGACGATCTGGTCTCACGTGACCACCATGAGCCCTACCGCATGCATACCTCCAGAGCGGAGTACCGCCTCCTCTTGCGTCAAGACAATGCGGATGAACGGCTCGGTGAACTGGGCCACTCCCTTGGCCTCGTATCCGACCAGCGTTGCCGTCGTACTCAGGCTCGCCTGGCCGCGACGGCGGCGGCGATGCCTCGCCTGGCTCGTGCCCGGCTACGTCGCGACCGGCTGGCCCAGGCGCTCGCCATTTTTCCGGAGCTGGGCAACCTGCCGGATACTGCCGAGGAATTATTGCGCCGGCCCGGCGTGACCTATGATGTGGTCCGCGCCCTGGTGGATGACCCATTGCTCACCACGCTTACCGAGGACGCGGCTTTCGCGGCCCATACTCGTATCGCCTACGCGGGGTACCTGGACCAGCAGGAGCGGCAGGTCGAGCGCGCGCGGCGCATGGAAGATGCGGCGCTTCCGCCGGAACTCGACTTGATGGAGGTGCCAAACTTGCGGATCGAGGCGCGCGAAAAACTGGCGCGGTTTCGTCCCGCTACCCTTGGCCAGGCGGCGCGCTTGGGCGGCGTCACGCCCTCGGATGTGGCGATGCTGATGGTGTGGCTTCACCGCGGGCGCGTATCGGCAGGCTGATTTCCGCTTCTAGGGCACCCAGGCAGTAACTGGCCCTTACGCATCGATAAACGCGATTGCCGCGCCGGAGCGATATACTCGGCAGTCCAGACGATCCGA
>JAICHN010000025.1 GCA_025924845.1 Chloroflexota bacterium
AAGCAATTCGCCTTATGGGGCTTCGCGCGCGAAGGCCAGGTGGCGATGTGCGCCATGCACGCCCTCTTGACCAAGAGCATCACCGGCAAGACCAACGATACGTTCACCTGCGGTAACCTGGGTTCGTTCAAGGTCAAGGCCGGTGGGACGGTCACGGCCGGCCCGCCGACCGTGTTTACCAATAAGAACTTCAATCTCTACACGTTCTGACGCCGGTTCAGCCGTAGGGGGCTGCCGACGCGGGAAATCATAGGTCAAACCGATGCCACAGGGTGCGCCCTGTGGCATCGAGCCTATCTGGGCAGTTCAAACGTGAAATGTGCCCCAACATGTTGCCTTGTTTGTCCGTGCCGGCGGCTCCTATGCACGGCGGCAGCCCTCTGCTAGAATGGGAAACAGTCCCAGAATCGTTACCGATATGGTTGGATCGGCAAGGCTAACCCAACCCTGATCGAGCACTGACTGCTCAGGAAAGAGGTCACGCGGGCGGGTGGTTCAGACGACAAAGACCGGGAAGGGACCAGCCAGGGACGATACTGACGATAGCGAGAACGGCAACCGCCGGCCCAGCATGCGCCAGGTGGCCGAGCGCGCCGGTGTCGCAATGTCTACCGTGTCGCGGGTCATCTCGGAACATCCGGACGTCAGTCCGCGCATGCGTCGGCGCGTGCTCCTCGCCGTGAGCGAGTTGGGCTATCAGCCCGACTTTCTCGGCCAGAGTCTGCGGCGTGGCGCTACCTTATCGGTGGGTTTCGCCCTGAGCGATATTTCCAATCCCGTGATCGCCCAGATGGCGCGTGGGGCCGAGGCCGTGCTCCGCGGAGCGGGCTACGCCATGCTGGTGATGAATTCGGAACACGATCCATCGCTTGAAACGGCAAATGTGCGCTTCCTGCATAGCAGGCGCGTCGACGGCATGATCCTGTCCCTGGTCAGCGAGCGCAAGAAGGCGGCGCTCGACGCGCTCGCCCAGGCGGGGGTGCCGCTGGTGGTGATCGATCGCGAGCTTCCTAAACGGCTTCGCGCCAGCGCCGTCTTGCTCAATCACCGCGCGGGCATGGCCGCGGCGGCCGGCCACCTCCTTGAGCTTGGCCACCGGCGCATTGGTTTAGTCACCTGGCCCCTAGAGCTAAGGCCGGGACGTGAACGCCTGGCCGGGCTTCGCGACGCCTACGCTGCTCGCGATCTGCCCGATACCTCCACATACGTGGCCGGGGCATTTACCATGGAGCAGGGAGAAAGCGCCGCCGGACAGTTGCTCGATAGCTCGGACGCGCCGACCGCCCTGATTGCCGGCGCCAATCAGTTACTCATCGGCTGCCTGCGCGCCATGATCAAGCGGCAGTTGCGTCCGGGCATCGATCTCGCCGTCGTGGCCTGCGACGATCTACCGCTCACCGAACTGTACGCGCCGCCGATCGCCGTGGTGGCGCGCGACAATATCGGTACCGGCCGGGCTGCCGCCGAACTGCTGTTACGGCGGCTCAACGGGCGCGACGAACCCGATACGATCATCCTGGAGACAACCTACGTGCCCCGTGCCTCGTGCTGCCCACCGTCCACGGGCTGATCGGTCGCCGGTCACGGAGAGTATCCTCCCGCCGCCTCAAGGATCGCCGGCGCGGATGCGGAGCGTCAGTAATCCATGGCGCATCCTCTACAACCACGAGCGAAAGTGAGCTACCGACCGGTCCGCACCCGCTCGGCGCTGCCGCTCCGCGCGCTGCGGTAGGCGGCGTCGAGGATTTCCACGGTACGCGCGCCAAGCTCGATCGGAGAGCAATTTTCCACGTCTCGGCCCAGGCCCAGAGCAACCAGAGTGTCGATAGGGCCGACACAGTCATAGGTGCCCGCGCCCGCCGGCACGTCGACCCGCACATCATCGTTGGGGCCGCGGTAGCGCCAGACGGTCTCCCGCTCCAGGTCGATGTGCAATTGACCCTCTGAACCGATAATCCTCACATCCAGCATGTGCTTGTTGTCGTTGGCGCCCTCGTGACTGGAACCGCCGGACAGCGTCCCGATCGCCCCTTGCTCGTAACGGAGCGCGATGGCGTCGTGGAGTTCGACCGGTGCATTAAGCGGGGCGGACATGAAGGCGAACGCCTCGGCGCCGCGCAGCCCGGAAAGCCACAACCCCAGGCCCAGCGCGTGCGAAAGCTGCGCCTGCCCGTAGCCGCCGCCGGAGAGTGCAGGGTCCGTCCAGGTGGCCGCCTCGGGCGCAGCGTCGGGCGCGGCGGCCGGGTAGGCGCCCAGATTGGCCAGGAGGTCGCGGGTTACGGAGGCCATCTGAATGGTCATCTGCTCGATTTGGCCCACCCCACCGCCCGTTTCCATCAGCCGTTTGGCCTCGCGCACCATGGGGAAATAGTTCCAGCCGAAGGAGACTACCACGTGACGATTGACACGTTTGGCCGTCTCCACCAGATCCCACGCCTGCGCCGGATCCACGGTCACCGGCTTTTCCACCAGCACGTGAGCGCCCGACTCCAGGGCCGCCTTGGCATGTTCGTGGTGCAGGGCCGAGGGACTGGAAACCACGCAGATGTCAACCCCGGCATCGATCACATCGTGGTAGTCCTCGCTCGCCACGGTAAAGCCGTAGCGGTCGCGGATCCGCTCCAGGGCAGGACGGCCGAGCCGACTGACCGCCACGAATTCGACCTCATCCGCGTGCCGGGCCAGGTTCGGCAGGTGGGACGCCACAGCCCACGACCCGGCTCCGATCACCCCAACGCGCAGCTTCGCCATCGGTCCATCCTCCTCGATAGTCGGCGGGCTTCACGTGCCCGCCCCGGCAGCAATCGTTTCCAGTCACTTGCGATGACGGTAGCGCACCTTGCCTCGTCCAGTCAAGGAAACGCGGCGCTCAGCGTGTCAATTGACACCCCCGCGCGCGGCGGAGTAGCATCAGGACGGTGGAATCGAAACCGGTATTGGTGCCGGCCCGCGTGCATTGTGGCCGCCCATGGCGCGGCCAGGGGAGGCAGCCGTGGCGTGGAGCGTTGGGGCGGGGCTTGAGGGCAAGGGCGTGCTGATCACCGGCGCCGCCGGGGGGATCGGCAAGACGGTAGCGGAGGCGTTCGGCACTACCGGCGCCCGCGTCATGGCCGTCGATCTGGATCAGAACGCGGTCGATGCGGTCGTGGCCGGCCTGGAGGGCAGCGGACATCGCGCGGTCGGGGCCGATCTGCGCGACCTCGACGCCGTTAGCGGGCTGATCGCACGCGCCCGCACCGAACTTGGCTCGCTGGACGTGCTGGTCCACCTCGCCTCCGTGTTGCGCCGCCGTATGAACATCGATGCCGTGACCGAGGACGATTGGGACTTCCAGATCGACCTCAACTTCAAGGCCACCTTCTTTCTAGCCCGCGCCGCCGCCAGTGCCATGCGCGATCAGGGGCGCGGTGGCCGGGTGATCCTGTTCGCCTCTCAAGGCTGGTGGACCGGCGGCCTGGGCGGTTCCGTCGTCTATAACGCGGCCAAGGGCGGCGTGGTGACCATGGCGCGTGGCCTCTCGCGCATCTACGGCCCGCACGGGATTACGATCAATACCGTGGCGCCCAGCTTCGTGATTACCCCGATGCTGATGAGCGGCCTCGATCCCAAGCTGCTGGAAGACTGGAAGGCGGCAACGCCGCTCGGCCGCCTGGCCGAGCCGGAGGAGATCGCCGGCCCGGTCGTCTTCCTGGCCGGCGATCACGGCTCATTTATGACCGGCACCACGTTGAATATCAGCGGCGGCTTTCTTAATTATTAGAATTAGAAACGGTACTTCGCCAACACCGCTTCCTTGACCTCGACCCCCAGCCCCGGCTTCATCGGCACGTCGATCCAGCCGCCGTGCTGCTTGAACGGCGTTTCCACCAGTTCGTCCTGCATGGGATTCTCCAGCGGCTTCATCTCGAACACCAGGCAGCGGTCGGAAATCGCGGAGAGCGCCAGGCTGGCGGCGGTGATCACGGCGCTGCTCCAGGCGTGGGCGTTGTACCAGATGCTTGCCGCCTCCACCAGTTCGATCAGCCGGCGGAACCCGGTAATCCCCTCGGCGCGCCCCGGATCGCAGCCCACCACGTCCACGATGCCGGTGCCGATCAACCGCTCGTAGGCGGACGTGGTCCACTCCCGTTCGCCGGTGGCGATTAGGGTCCTGCAGTGCATGCGGAGCTTGCGGAAGCCTTCGATGTCCTGGGGCTCCAGGGGCTCCTCGATCCAGCGCAGGTCATATTCCTCGAAGGCATTGGTCCGACGAATGGCCTGCCCCAAGTCCCATTGCAGCGACTGGCCGCGGTCGATCATGATGTCCCCTTTAGGACCGATCGCCTCGCGCAGCAGCCGCACGAAAGTGATATCCCGCTCCGCGTCGTAGCCCAGGCGAGCCTCGCCGCGTTTGCCGAAACCAATCTTGACGCCCTGGTAGCCCTCCTCTCGCACATACTTGCCGTGGCGCTCGGCCTCAAACTCGATGCTCGCATTAAAGGCATGGGTGCTGGCGATCACCGGGAGCCGATCGCGGTGGGCGCCGCCCAGCAGCTTGACCAGCGGCTGGCCAAGGATTTTGCCCTTGAGATCCCAGAGCGCGATGTCGATGGCGCTGAGCGCGAAAGAGGCGATGCCGCCCTGGTAGCCATACCACCAGCTATGCCGCTTGATCCGGCGCACTAGTTCCTCGTTGTCCAGGGGATCCTGGCCGACCAGCAGGGGGGCCAAGCCCTCCAGCAGCACCTCGGCGGCCTTCGCCGACTCTGGAAACTGGGTAATAGACTCGCCCCAGCCCAGCGTGCCGTCCTCCGCCTCGATACGGCAGAAGGTCAGGTAGCGCGTATTGTTGTTGTCGTTCGGTTCCGGGTACGACACCGAGATAGGCTTGACTGAGCGGATGCGCATCTCTCATACCTCCTTACCGGGTCAAGTTCGGCCTGGCCGCGCGCGTGTACACCAGCACCGTGCGCTCATATTCAATGACCGTATCGCCATGCTGGTTGAAGCCGCGGGTCCGCACCCGCACGATGCCCTGGCCGGGCCGGGAGGCCGAGGGCCGGGTCTCCAGGATTTCGGTCTCGGCATAGAGGGTATCACCGATGAACACCGGCTTGGGCAGCCGCACCTTATCCCAGGCCAGATTGGCCACCGCGTTCCGGCTGATGTCGCCCACCGAGAGGCCGGTCACCACGGCCAGGGTTAGGGTGCTGACCACCAGCGGCTTGCCGAACTCGGTGCGCGCCGCGTAGTCGGCGATGAAGTGAACCTGCAAGGTATTGCAGGTGAGCAGGGTGAACCAGGTGTTGTCCGCCTCGCTGATCGTGCGCCCCAGGTCATGGCGATAGGTCTCGCCCACCGTGAAATCCTCGAAGAAGTTCCCCTCCCAGGATTGTCCCGCCATTGCTCGATCCTCTCATTGTGCCGCAACGCGATACTTGGCGATGTAGTCGGGGTCCAGCTCCCAGCCGAAACCGGGCCGATCCGGCACGGGCATCAGTCCGTCGCGGCACTGGGCCCGGTTGGTTGGCATATGCCAGTAGATGGGGTCGCGCTGGGGCGTGAAGCACTCCACGTAGGTGCCATGAGGGATCGAGGCGAGCAGATGGAGGGAAATCTGTGACTCCTCATGGTGGGCCATCTGTACGTCGTAGGCCATGGCGAGCGCCGCTACCCGGCGCCATTCAGTGGGGCCGCCGCCCCACGAACAATCGTAGTTGCAGACGTTGATCGCGCCGGAGACGATCAGGTCGCGCGCCCCGACCCGGGTCAACTCGCTCTGCCCGGCGGCGACGGGAATGCCGCTGATCAGGCGCACGTCGCGCATGCCGAGGTGATCGTTGTACCAGCGGCACGGCTCCTCGAACCAACGCAATCCCACGTCCTCCACCAGCCTGCAGAATGCCACGGCTTGCGCCGTGGTATAGCCTTGATTGGCATCGCAGACGAGGACGAAGGCCGGGCCCGCGAAGTCGCGCGCCACGCGCAGCCGACGGGCGTCCTCCTCGGGCGCCATGCCGCCGATCTTGAACTTCATGCCGCAAAAACCCTGATCGATAAAGAATCGTACTTCATCGCGTAACTCATCGTCGCTGTGGCCGTAGTAACCGCCGATGCCGATGGCGGGGACGGCGTCGCGGTAGCCGCCCCACAGGCGATACAGCGGCTGCCCGGTACGTTTGCCGAAGGCATCCCACAGGGCGGAGTCGAGGCATGCCATGGCCTGCATGGCCAGGCGCCGGTCACGCAACTGATCGTAGCTGGGCGGCAGCATCGCTTCCCAGGCGCCCTCGATGTTGCAGGCGTCCCGTCCGATCAGGGCCGGAGCCATCTCGTCCCGGATGATCGCCATGATCAGGGCTTGCTCGTCGTCGGTATCGCCGTTATAAGCTTCACCGACGATCCCATCGGAGGTACGAATGCGGGTGATCAGGGTGCAACGGGCGCGCATGCGGTAGAAGCTGCCCCGATAGAGGCGCTCCAACGGCACGCGGATGGGGATTACTTCTATGCTCTCGATCTTATCCATGGTCTCCAGCTCCCTCATCACACGGCATACGATACCGACGCGCCGCGTTCGGAACGCGACGGCGCCGGCACACGCTCCCGTCTCATTCGAACCGTCGGCGCTTTTCCGCAATCGAAACCGGAACCGTTCCCCCAGAGCATACGCAGGGCACCCCGGACTGTCAAGGGCGAGCACCGCCCTGTGGCAGGTTGCGGCGGGACCCAGGCGTGCGCTACGCTGGAAATCGGCCCTATCCGTCCAAGCAGGGGGATAGGCGGCGCCGGGAGTGAAGCCGGGAGGGTGGAAAGACATGCTCAACGATCGTCACGATGTCGTGCCGGCCATGGAGTCCTATCCGATGCGGAGCGGCCTCCGCCTGTGGTGGTTCGGCGGCCCCAGCTATGCGATCCGCAGCCCCCAATCTATTGTGTACATCGATCCCTACCACAGCGGCGAACGGGCCGATGATCCCCAGGGCTTCATCCGGGCTATTCCCAACGTCTTCTTTCCCGAGGACATCAGCCGCGCCGATCTGATCCTCTCCACCCACGATCATATTGACCATTGTGATCCCGACACACTCGGCCCGATGTGTATGCGCACCAACGCGCGCCTGGTCGCCGCGCCCTCCTCGGCCGCCAAGATGGCGGGCTGGGACTTTACGGCGGGTCGGGTTGAACCGATGCCGCCCGGCACCAAGCGAACCTTTGGGGATATAGAACTCACCGCCTACGGCTGCCGGGACTGGAGCGATCCGGGCGCCGTGACCTACGTACTCCGCTCACAGGGCCGCTCCGTATTCATCGGAGGCGACACCCTGTATGCCGACGCCCTGGAGGAAGTCGGCCGCGCCGAAGCGATTGACCTGGCCATCCTCTCCCTGGCCCGCAATCGGCGCGACATTATCGATCAGGAGTTGTACGTGGATCCGGCCGAACTGGCCCGCGCCGCCCGTGCCCTCAAGACCAAGCGCGTGCTGCCGGTGCATTGGGATATCTGGAAGGCATGGCAAGAGGATCCTCATCTGGTCGAGCCTCACCTGGCGGGTAGCGGTATCGAACTGGTGCTGCTTGCCCAGGGCGACTCGGTGGCTATTTGAGGGTGCTCGCTGCTATTTCGGGTTTCCCGCGGCTGGGGCAATGAGGCGGAACCGGCGCGGCTTCGCCAGGGTAACTGACCATCTGTCTATTGGACGGCTTGTAGATTGCCCGTCATCTACTAAGCATCTCACTGGGCCGCGGCCAGGGCGCCGAGGGAGGGCGAAGTGACCAATGTACGCGATCTGTTCGACCTAACCGGTAAAACGGCGCTGGTCACCGGCGGTTCACGCGGCCTGGGCCTGGAGATGGCGTATGGCCTGGGCGAAGCCGGGGCCAGGGTGACGATCACGGGACGTCGTGCCCAATGGCTGGATGCCGCCGAGGCCGAGTTGCGGGGAGCGGGAATCCCGTGCGAGGCCGTGGTGTGCGACGTGACCGATGCCGAGGCCGTGACAGCGCTGGTCGAGGGCGTCGTAGCCCGCCACCGTACGCTGGATATTGTGATCAACAATGCCGGGATCTCGTGGGGCGCCCCCGCCGAGGAGATGAGCCTGGAACGCTTCCGCGCCGTGCTCGATACCAACGTATGCGGCGCCTTTGGCGTAGCGCAGGCGGCGGCTCGCCATATGCTGAGCGGGACGGGTGGAGTCCTCCTCAACACCGCCTCCGTGGCCGGATTGTCGGGCATAACGCCCTCCATCATGCGCGCGGCTGGCTACCACGCCTCGAAAGGAGCACTTATCGCGCTCACCAGACAGCTTGCCGTGGAGTGGGCGCCACGCGGCATCCGAGTCAATGCAATTGCTCCCGGTTTCTTTCCCAGCCGCATGACCGAGGGCCTGATCGCTCAGCATGAAGAGGAGATGAGGGCTACGGTTCCCATGGGCCGCCTGGGCGGCCCCGATGAAATCAAAGGTGTCGCGCTATTTCTGGTTTCCGATGCCTCCCGCTACATCACGGGCCAGGTAGTGGTAGTGGATGGCGGCGCGTTGGCATGGTGATCGAGGCGCGCTGCACGATACGCCACGGGTACCCCAGATAGGCGGCAGTGGCGCCGCCTTTTTTTACGATTGGAATGCATACGGACTATACAGGCAGCACCCACTCCTCTGAAGGCGGTCGATGAGCGGGTCGTGCTCAATCGGCGCCGGCTCCATGCCAACTGCTGCTGGCGAGGCTCAGCCCCACCTTCTGGGTGTAGGGATCGCCGGGGGGAACCGTGAACGCCCAATTGAACTGGACGTTCAGCTTCTTCTCTATATACTTGACGTAGAGGTTATTCTGCTGCGTGGCGCCCTTGGGAAGATTGGTGGCGCCGACCAGCGACGGCCAGCCGACGGACAGCGAGACGGGCTGCGCGTAGGGCGTGAGATACGCTGGGGTCGCCGCCGCTGCCGCCGCCTGGGGCGCGCGCCCGCCCAGCGGCGCCGCGTTGGCCATCAAGGTTCCCACCAGCAGGGCCGCCAGAGGGATCGTCGGGCTTATCTTGAACCGTATCATGCCTCGTCGCCTCCAATGCCATGATTCAACATTGCGATCTTGAGCATCCTTTGATGTGCCGCGTACACCGTCATACCTCCTGTTCTAGGCACTCCTCACTCTCTCCCTGGCCCGCCCACGCGGCCCATGCAAGATGTCCGTCAGTTAGTCAATCAGTGACAGAGTTGCTGGCGATCAGGACCTGCACGCCAGCCTCTTTGATCGACTCCAGCGCTGGGGAGGCGGCGCCGACATTGGTTATCAAAGCGGAGATCCGGGCGAGCGGAAAGACCTGGGTGAGCGATGCGCGCCCGATCTTGGAACGGTCGGCCACCACCACGACCCGGCCGGCCCGCGCGGCCATGGCGCGGAGAACCTGGGCTTCAATTTCGCTGATCACGGTGGCTCCGGTGTCGGCGCTGATCCCGTTGACGCCGAGAAACAATGTGTCCAAGTGAAACTGGGCGAGCAACACCTCGGCCAGGGGGCCTTGCATCTCGTGACCCGATGGATCAACCTGGCCGCCCAGGAGTACCAGAATAATGCCCGGCACCCCGGCGAGCTCCCGCGCCAGATCTAGATAGTTGGTGACCACCCCAATCCGCCGACCGTGCAAACGGCGTGCCACTTCCATAGTGGTGCTGCCCGCGCCGAGCGCGATCGTATCGCCATCGGCAACCAGTTCCGCCGCGACCTGCCCAATCCATTGCTTCTCCTCCAGGTAGGGATCCTGCGTCATACTGCTGCCGGCCGGATCCGGCCTCGATGCGCCGTTGAGCCCGGCGGCACCGCCCCGAGTGCGGCGGATTCGGCCGGCGGCACTAAGGCTATCGAGATCGCGCCGGGCGGTTGCCACGGAGCAGCCAAAGCGCGCGGTGATTTCCTGGACGCTGAGGAAGTCGCGCTGGACTAACTCAGCCACGATTTGTTCACGCCGGGCACCAGTGGTCCGTATCTCCCCGTCCGCGACAGATCCTTTCACAGAACACCATTCCCTCAAGTGATCGTTTGGAGCACCAATCGCTCGGTTTGTGCGACGTATCCTAGCACAACCGAGCGATTGAGCCGGCAAGCAATCACCCCGCCTGGCGCGAGTTCATTGGCCCGAACGCTGTCTGGGCATGGAGAGGGAAGAGAATGGACACAACGGCGCCGCGTACGGCGATGGGACCATTGACGGTATGTGAGACCAATCCGCGCTATTTCACGGATGGGTCCGGCAAAGCCGTCTATTTGACCGGCTCCCATACCTGGAACAATTTCCTGGGGTATATGGAAAAGCCGCTCCTGGACTTCCCCACTCACCTGGAATGGTTTCATCTGCCCACGCGGGCCGCCACCAGGGGAGTGCCGGTCAGCGGTGGCGGCATCATCACCTGTTCGCCTCCCTTCGAGGGCGCCGGTGTCGTCTGTCTAAAGCGCCTGGCATACTGGCATAGAGGAGCGAGGAGAAGTGTTGATCCCCTTCATCGGATCCGGAACACGCTCCACGAAGGCACGAACACGCTCATGCGGGAACTGCCGGTGCGGCAGCCTCCGGTTGTCGTGCCGGTAATCGAACTGTTCTTGCGAGGAGCGTGACATGCCATTGAAGATCGGCGTCATTGGGGCCGGCAGTACCTATACCCCGGAGTTGGTGGAAGGGCTGCTGCAGCGCGTGGACCGCATTCCGCTACGCGAACTCGTGCTGATGGATATTGATGAACAAAAACTGTCTATTGTCGGCGAGCTCGCGCGGCGTATGGCGCGACGGGCGGGAGCCGACCTCTCGATCTCGTTGACCACCGACCGCATCGAGGCGATCAAGGGCGCCGACTTCGTCCTGACGCAGATGCGCGTGGGACGCTTGGAGGCGCGCCTTAAGGACGAGTTGATCCCGCGCCGGCTCGGCTACATCGGCCAGGAAACGACGGGACCCGGCGGCTTCGCCAACGCGCTGCGCACCATCCCGGTCATCCTGGACATCGCCTGGCAGATGGAGGAGTACGCCCCCGGCGCGATCATGATCAATTTCACCAATCCGACAGGCATCATCACGGAAGCCGTGCTGACACACTCACGCGTGAACGCCATCGGGCTATGCAACGGGCCACTCGGCACGCGCAAGAACATCATGCGCGCGCTGAGCGCACCGGACGCCGCCGTGTCGCTGCGCTACTTCGGCCTCAATCATCTCGCGTTCGCGGCCGACATCATGCTTGATGGCCGGGACGTCACGGATCAGGCCATTGCCGCGCTGGCGTCCGAAACCGATGACATTGAGGGCGCGATCCTGCGGGGACTGCGCATGGTCCCCTCGAATTACCTCCAATACTTCTACCGCACGCCCGAGAAGCTTGCCGCGCAGCAAGCAGAGGTCAAGAGCCGCGCCGAGCAGGTGATGGAGATCGAGGAGCAGTTGCTCACGCTGTATCGGGATCCCAACCTGGCCGAGAAGCCGGCTATCTTGGAGCAGCGCGGGGGCGCCTGGTACAGTACGGTGGCGACGACGCTGATCGCGGCCATCGTGGGGAATCTTGGAGAGGTGCATATCGTCAATACCCGCAACCGCGGCGCCATCCCCGACCTACCGCCGGAATGCGCCGTCGAGGTTCCCGCGGTGATCGATGGGCGCGGGGCGACGCCGGTGGCGCAGGGACCGCTGCCCCTACGAGTGCGTGGTCTTGTCCAGCACGTAAAGGCCTACGAGCAGCTTACCGTGCGGGCCGCGGTGACTGGCGACCGCGAAATCGCGATCTGGGCGCTGGTCAATAACCCATTGGTGGGCTCCTATCCGGCCGCCGCCGAACTGGTCGACCGGTTCCTGGAGGCCCATCAGGCGTTTCTGCCGGCCTTCGCGGCTACCGCGAGCCGGCAAGCTCCGCCTCCACTTGAATAAAGCAGTCCGGGAGGGAGATCACGTGAACGTCATCGTCATCTGCATCGACTCTCTTCGACAAGATCATGTGGGCTTTTATGGCGGCGACATGCCGGCGGCGGCAACGCCCCATATCAATGCCCTTGCCCGCGAAAGTGTCGTCTTCGACAATATCTATCCCGAGGCGTTGCCCACCATCCCCATCCGTACCCAGTTGATGACCGGCCAACGCACGCTGCCGTACCGCGCCTGGCAGCCGCTGACCGCCGCGGATCGCACCATCGCTGAGATCTTGGGCCGATACGACTATACCAGCGGGCTCATCACCGATGTCTACCACTATTTTAAGCCGGGCTACAACTTCCATCGAGACTTTCACTCCTGGCAATGGATCCGCGGCCAGGAATATGATCCCTATCGTTCAGCCCCTCTATGCCGTCTGAAGCTCGAGGACCACGTTAAATCTACCTTTTCTCCCACCTGGATCCGCTACGTCGATGTGGCGCTCCGCAACATCGAGCCTTTCGAAACGGCAGCGGACCACCCGGCGGCCAAGGTCTTTGGGTCGGCAAGCGCGTGGGTGCGCGACCACCGGACGACGAACAAGATCTTCTTGTGGGTCGATTCCTTCGACCCACACGAGCCGTGGACGCCGCCCCAGGAGTTCGATCGCTTCACCGACCCCTCTTACCGCGGCAAGCGCCTCATCCTACCCCCGGGGGGTCGTGCCGCCGACCACTTCTCGGCCGAAGAGATCGCCTACATTCGTGGACTGTACGCCGGCGAGGTTGCCTATGTTGACCACTATGTAGGACAGTTCTTGCATACGCTGCGTGAGCAGGGCTACTTCGACGATTCGCTGATCCTCCTGCTGAGCGACCATGGTCATCCTCTGGCCGACCACGGGAAGTTCTTGAAGGGCAGCGACCGCATGTACAACGAATTGCTCAAAGTGCCGTTCATGATCCGCTTCCCACGAGGTGAATATGGGGGCAGGCGCCTGAAAGCACTGGGGCAGTTCCACGACGTATTGCCCACCATCCTCGAGGCCCTGGGGCTGGGCAACGACACCGAGGCGCTCGCGGGGCGGAGTCTCATGCCCGTGATCCGCGGTGAGACGGAGCACGCGCGACAGTCAATTATCACCGGCTACCACGAAGGGATTGATCGCTGCGTGCGCGACCAGACGTGGAGCTACATCAGCCGGCCTCGGGACGAATCGGATGAACTCTACAACTTGATAGAGGATCCGAAAGAGCAGCACAATCTGATCGATAAGCATCCAGAGGAGGCACGACGGCTCGCCCACGCGTTCGGGAAACTGTATGCTCTGACGGGCCAGGTGGTAAAGGGTGCGCAGGGACGCGACGAGATCGCCGGCACGGCCGCCCGCTGAAGGCACCATGCCCCGCGCACCTCACCAGCCCATAACCGTAGGTAAAGGGATAGCTCATGTCCATGGCAGCGACTTCGCCGATGCATGCCGGCGCCAGCTGGCATGAACCCATGTTCTTCGGCATCCACTATGATCTGCACGCCGTCGCCAACGACACCCAATTAGGCCAAGAGCTGACGGTGGAGCACCTGATCGAGCGGCTGTCGCGCGTGCGGCCGGACTGGATACAGTGTGACTGCAAGGGACATCCAGGCTATACCAGTTGGCCGACGAAGGTAGGATCCACCTTGCCCGGCGTGGTCAACGATGCGCTGCGCATCCACCGCGACGCTACTCGCACGCTGGGTATTCCCCTAGCAGTGCATTATTCGGGCGTCTGGGATACCCGCGCCATCGAGCTGCACCCCGCCTGGGCGCGGGTCGACGAGCATGGCCGGCCCGATGGCCTGCGACACACGGGCGAAGAGTGGCCGCCGCGCCCTGTTATGACCTGCCGCCTGAGCGGGTACGATGACGAATTGATGATCCCTCAGTTGCTGGAACTCATCGATACCTATGACGTGGACGGGTTTTGGGTCGATGGGGAGAACTGGGTATCGAGACCGTGTTGGTGCGAGCGCTGCCGGGCCAAGTTTACCCGGCGAACGGAAGTCGAAGCGATACCCACGGCACCCGGACAACCGTCGTGGGCCGCCTGGCTGGCCTTCCACCGCGACCTATTCATAGAGCACGTCGCGCGGTATGCCCACGCGGTGCATGCGCGAAAGTCCGGCTGCCTGGTATGCTCGAACTGGATGTACAGCGCGCGCCAGCCCGAGGCAGTACGCGCGCCGATGGACTACCTCAGCGGCGACTACGATTGGGCGTGGGGCGCCAATCGCGCCGCCATCGAAGGCCGCGTCCTCGACGGCAGAGGCCTGAGCTGGGATCTTATGGCCTGGATGATCATCAAAACCGGACGGTGGGACGAGGACAGACCGTGGACGCTGAAGACGGCCACGCACTTATGCCAGGATGCGGCGGAAGCCGTGGCGCTGGGCGGCGCGGTGATGCTCTACATCCAGCCGCAGCGCACGGGGTGGCTGGCCGGTTGGCATCAGGATCTGATCGCCGAGGTGGCGGATTTCTGTCGTGCGCGCAAGGATGCCTGCTTCAGATCCAAGACGGTGCCGCAGGCGGCGGTGCTGCACCTGGCTGGCCACTACTATGCGCACAACGATCCGCTGTTCGATAACGGGCTGGCCTTGCAGCCGGTGGAAGGCGCCCTCCACGCGCTGTTGGAGACCCATCGGTCGACCGATGTGTTGACCGAGGAGGATGCGTTGCGCCGTATGAGTGCGTACTCGCTGGTGGTGGTGCCGGAGCAGACGAGTCTGAGCCGGCCGCTGCGCGCGGCGCTGGAAGCGTACGCCCGCGGCGGCGGACAGGTGCTGATGAGCGGCGCGCATCTATCTCACGAGTACTCCGACCTGGTCGGCGCAAAGCCGGATGGCGACGCCGTGAGCGGCGATGTCTACCTGCCGGCGCGCGCCCGCGTCGTGCCGGTCGCCGGCTCCTGGCAGCCGGTCGTGCCGGGGACCAGCACCGAGGCGTGGGTCCGTCGCCTCTCGCAGCAAGATCCAGACAAAGATGGTACCGAGCAGATCGTTGTCACGCGGCACGCGCTCGGCCGGGGCGCCATTGTTGCCGTTCATGGTCCGGTTTTCCAGGACTATGTCATCGTCCACTATCCCGACCTCCGCGCGTTTATCGGTGATGTGGTCCGACGCATGGGCATCGAGTGGCTGGTGGAACTGGATGCGCCGGCCCGGCTCGAGGCGGTCCTTCGCCGCAAGCGCGGCAACTTGCTCGTTAACCTGATCAACCGGGGCGCGGGAAAGGCGCTCTCGCCGGCCCGTGTAGTGGTCGAGGAGTTGCCGCCCATCCAGGACGTGGTGATGCGCCTGCGGCACGCGGAGCAGCCAACGGCGGTGACGATCGTGCCGGGCGGCACACAGGCTGATTGGAGCTACACGGATGGACTGGTCACGGTGCGTGTACCGCGCGTAGACATCCATACGGTGATCGTCGTGACATAGTGCGGCCTTCCGCCAGGTTAGGTTGATGAGCGCGGGCCTGCGAATGCGTTCGCAAGGGAGGGACGAACGGCTGCGGCCGGGTGTAGGCCCTACCAAATCAACGAAAGCCGCTTGATTCATGCACTAAGTACACTCACACCATATTTCTGGGAATGCTGACGAACGAGCCTGCTGGACGAACGGCTCCAAAGCCAAGAAAGCTGCTTGATTGTACTTAGGCGCTGAGTGGAGCGAGGAATAATGGACGAGTACACTCCCCTACGTTTGACGGACTACTGGAACGCCGGCATGGGGCATCTGGGCAATGCTGGACCGGTCTCGATCGGCGCCCAGCGGTTCCGCGGCCTGCCGTTCCTCATCGGCGAGGATCCCGAGCGCTGCTTTGTCGCCTTCGGTGAGGGACTATGCCGCGAACCCATCAACATCCCCATCAACCAGACAGCGCACTCGGTGATCGTGGCCCATCGGCTCCTCGAATCCATGCTCTTGGAGGGGGGACCGATCGGCGAGCCCATCGCCGAGTACGTCTTTGCCTATCAGGATGGGGATACGGCGCGGGTGCCGATCCGCGATCGCTTCGAAATCGGCGTCGTGCCGATGGAGTGGGGGCAGTCCCCGTTCGCCGCGGTGCCCGACCAAAGCGATAGCCTGCCCCTGCGCTATGACGGCCGCTTCGATCAGGCCGGCCAGCGCCAAACCGAGGCCATTCAGGCTCGGCCGGCCAGTTATTTTCTGTGGGCGTGGCGTAATCCTTCACCGGCGCGACCGCTGGCGGCCTTGACGATCATCCCGGCCGAGCCGCGCTTCGTCATCGCCGCCGTCACCCTCGGCCATACCAGCGAATATCCATTCGTGCGATCGGGCGCCCGCCCGCTGACGATCGTCCTCCCCAATCCCACTGATGCCGCTCGCCCCTTTGATCTCACCGTCGAGGTAGATCGGGGAACGGCGTCCTTCCCCTATCCACTGCCCCAGGCCGGCGCCGAGGTCTTTCTGGCCGATCCGTTCGCCGGCTGGGGTGAAGCGCTCAACACGCGGAGCAGCCCGGCATCGGTCGACATCGCCGCCCTTCCCTCGGCCACGGTCAAGGTGCTGCAGGCTGGGGAGGTGCTGGGGACGGCCCGCTGGCACGAGCTTGAAGAGCGGGGGATCGTGGAGACACCTCGGCTGCGGCTGGCGGTGAGCGACCCCGGCCGCAACTGGGTGCGCACCACCGTGGTCGACGATGAAACAGGCCAACCCATCCCCTGCCGCGTTCACTTTCGTTCCCCTGATGGACGCCCCTTTCAGCCCCATGGCCATCATGATCATGTCAATGCCGATATGGATACCTGGCATATCGACGTGGGCGGCGATGTGCGGCTCGGGCAGATCAGCTATGCCTACATCGACGGCCAATGTCAGGGCTGGCTCCCGCGCGGCGAGGTGCTGGTCGACGTGGCGCGGGGCTTTGAATACGAGCCGCTGCGGACCCGAGTGACTATAGAGCCGGGCCGGCAAGAACTGGTTTTGCGCCTGAAGCGCTGGTGCGACATGAACGCCCGCCGCTGGTTCAGCGGCGACACCCACGTGCATTTCCTGTCCACTCAGGGCAGCCACACCGAGGCGCGGGGTGAGGATCTCAACGTGGTCAACCTCTTGCTCTCACAGTGGGGGCACCTCTTTACCAACAGCGAGGAATTCACCGGCAGGCCGAGCGTGTCGCCGGACGGGCGTACCATTGTGTACGCGACACAGGAGAACCGCCAGCATCTGCTTGGCCACCTGACCTTGCTCGGCCTCAAGAAGCAGGTAATGCCTTGGTGCTCGGATGGTCCCGACGAGGCGGAACTTGGCGGCACGCTGGAGATCACCATGTCCGACTGGGCCGACCAATGTCATGCCCAGGGCGGGACGGTAATTCTGCCTCACTTACCCAACCCCAACGGTGAGCCTGCCGCGCTGATCGCGACAGGCCGGGCCGACGCGGTGGAGATGATCGATCATGATCCGTATAAACACCACGAATACTATCGCTACCTCAATGGCGGCTATCGCCTACCCCTGGTCGGCGGCACCGACAAGATGTCGAGCCAGGTGCCGGTTGGGCTGTATCGCACCTACGTGTTCATTCCGCCGGACCAACCGTTTACCTACGACACGTGGTGCCGGAATCTGGCGGCTGGGCGCACGTTCCTGAGTGGCGGGCCGATGATCTTCCTCACCGTCGATGGCCAGGCGATCGGCGACACGGTGCGGCTGCACGGCAACGGCGGCACGGTCGAGGTGGAGGCGTGGGCGGAGTCAATCCTTCCTATGCACAGGCTGGAGATCCTACAGCAAGGGCAAGTGGTCGCCGCGACCGAGGAGCAGCATGGCACCCGCGGGTTGCGGCTCAAGACGAAGCTCACGGTGCGGAGTACTACCTGGTTGGCGGCGCGCGTGGGCGCCGCCGACTACAATCGGGCGCTGCCCCATCACGATGTCTGGTCGCGCGGGATGATGGCGCACACCTCACCGATCTATATCGCCTGTGGAGGGGAATGGCGGCTCTTCGATGAGCGTACGACGCGGTACATGCTGACCCTGATCGAGGGCAGCCTAACCTACCTGCGGGAACTGAGCCCGCGCTATCGGCCAGGCACGGTGACTCACCACCACGGAGAACACGATCATCAAGCCTACCTGGAGCGTCCTTTCCTGGAGGCCCAAGCGACGATTCATCGGCGGATGCATGAACGAGGAGGCGTACGGTAGGTAGCCTCCATGGCAAGAATTCAGGCGGGCGCCGGGAGAATGGAGAAATGAGGAGATGAGCCGTAAGGTGCGATGGGAAGAGATGTTCTCCGATCAGTTGGATGCCGCCCTGGCCAGCCGTCCCGTAGTCTATCTCACATTCGGACTGTGCGAACCGCACGGACTACACAACGCGGTGGGCCTTGACGAGCTAAAGGCGCATGAGTTGGCCTGTCGCGCGGCGGAGACGCACGGCGGCATTGTGGCGCCGCCCTTCTTCTGGCACGTGCATGAGATCGGCTACCACGCCCAGTGGGCGGAACGGTTCATCGGCGATCGCAACCCCTGGCTGACCGCCGTGCCGCCATGGATTCTGTACAAGATGTTCTTCTATCAGTTGCGAGCCCTGGCCGCGCGCGGCTTCCAGGCGGCCATGGTTATTACCGGCCACTATGGTGGTAATGAGCGGGACTTTCGGTGCGTGGCGGAGATCTTCATGCGTCACAGCCCGCTTCGCGTCTGGGCCGGAGCGGATTGCGAGGCAATCGACTATGAAGAGTTCCACGGTGACCACGCTGGGCGGTGCGAGACCAGCCAGTTGTGGGCATTGCGCCCCGAGCTGGTGGATATGTCGCGGCTGGCGGCCGGCACGCCCGAGGAGATCAGCCGGGTGATGGCTACCGGTCCAGACGCTGGACAGGCCGCGCGGCGCACCGGTGAGCGCATTGTCGCCTCACAGGTGGCATGGTTGGGCCGCAAGGCCGACGAGTTGCTCGCGGCGTACCGGGCGCCCGCTCAGCCGGCAGGCCCGACTCCCGGCAACCCCCTGGGCGCACTCACCTTCGGCGAGATCGAGCATCTGTGGCGTGCCGAAGTAGAACCGATCTTACCGGAGTTCGTCTCGATGAATCGGTGGCCCGGCCAGGACCCGGCTGATCCGGCGTCGTCATGGGCGCCCAACGAGGCGCCGCCCTCCCTAGAGCGCGGCGGTAGGTAGGCAACGACGATCGTAGCACGGATCGAGCACCTTGTAGGTGTCTGCCGTTCGTTAAGTCGTGCTATGATACTGTTTTGTTTAGCTGACAGGAACAGGCGCGGGGCAAGAGGGGCGCCTGGGATAGACCCTGCTGCAATTCGATTTGATCAGCCATGAAGGAGTGCTGCTATGCTGTTGGATCGTTCGCGCGTGAATAGGACCGGTCGGTACGGTTTGATCCGATCCCGAGCACGGGGGATCGGCATCACCCTGATCGCGATTGGGTCGCTGCTCGGTGCGCCGATAAGGGCCGCCCATGGTGCGCCTGCCGGCCCGAGCATCGCCTACGCAGCTTACGCGAGCGTCTCCCCCAATAGCCAGGGCAACGGTGTCGCCGCGGATCACGCCGGAAACGTCTACGTGGTGGGGACGTCGGGCGACGTGCCCAAGGCGCACGTTTTCATCACCAAATACGACCCAACGGGCAGCCATGTGCTTTACCGCAAGTCAATCAGCGCTCCCTGCGGAGCGACCGGCGATGCCATCGCGGTCGACGCTCACGGCAATGCCTATATCACCGGTCAGTATGGATTACTCAACCAATTCAACATCTGCCAGATCAGCACGGACGTGCTGGTAGTGAAGCTGAACTCAACGGGAGGTGTAGTCTACAAGCGGACCATTGGACCGTCCTCGAGCGATCAGGTGCTCACCGCGGTCCATAATGAAGGGGAAGCCATCGTGGTTGACGGGTCCGGCAGCGTCTATGTGACCGGGCGCTGTGACTGCGACGAATTGGACCCGCGCATCCCCACCACCCCTGGCGCCTTCCAGACCAGCGGACACGTACATGACGCCTTCGTGCTCAAACTTGCTCCCTCGGGATCGATGGCCTACAGCACCTACCTGGGTGGTAGCGGTCTGGTCGACGAGGGCCGGGCCATTGCGGTGGACTCCGCCGGTGATGCCTATGTGACCGGTTCTACCGCGTCGACCGACTTTCCCGTGACCTCGCATGCCTTCGAGCGCACCAATCGGACCGCCCTCGGCACCGGCTTCATCGTCGAGTTGAACCCTACCGGAACCGCCCTGCGCTATGGCAGTTACCTGGGCGGCGACCATGTTGACCTGGGTACGGCGCTGGCCCTCGATGGCAAGGGCCATATCTTCGTGGGAGGCGCTACCGCCTCGTCTCACTTCCCAACCACGTCGAACGGCTACGATCGTACCTGCGGGACGAACGCTTTCTGCAACCCAGTTCGCACCTGCGACGCCTTCGGCTGTGAACTCGAGTCCCAGGACGATGGATTCGTGGTCGAGATCGACCCGCATCGGGCCGGCTCCGCCGGTCTCCTCTACGCGACCTACTTCGGCGCTCAGGGAATCGACGACGTGCTAGGCATCGCGGTGGATCATGCGGGCCGGATCTTCATCGCGGGCCGAGCGGGGGCCGGCGACTTCCCCCTCCGAGGCGCCGTCCAATCCCGCTCGCCCGGCGGCTACGACAGCTTCGCCGCCGAGATTGATCCTCACCACCCCGGAGATGCCGGCCTAGTTTTCTCCACGCTTCTGGCCGGCAGCGGCGACGACGCGGCGAAGGCCATCGCCCTGGGCAAGAATGCCGTCTATCTCACCGGCTTCAGTTACGCGCACGATTTCCCTACGCGGGGCGGGGGACAGCACACCTGGACCGGGAAGTACGGCGCCTACGTCCTCAAGCTGGCCTTCCAGCATGCCTCAATAGGCGATACCGATTGCGGACTGGACGGTTGTGGGATCGTTTAGCATCTTGAGCATGGCGCCGGCCAGGTCCGCCCGAGCGATGGTATAGCCGCGGCGTACGCCGCCGTTGATCGCCGTGCGATAACGGCTGGTCGGCGCCTTGTTGGTGAGCTTGGGCGGTCGGATAATAGTCCAATCGAGACCACTGGTCCGGATAACCTCCTCCATTCTGGCCATGTCGGAGTACACTTCCTTAATCATGGTCCATAATACTTTGTTGATCACTCGGCTGCGCAGTGTGTCGTCTTCGTCTGGACCGAGCGGCGCGGCGGTGACCGCGATCAACCGCGTCACCCCGGCGCTGCGCATGGCCTGGATGATAGTGCGCATCCCCTCCGAATAGAGGGTGGTGGGTTTGCGGTAGGCGGAGGTGACGCCGAGCGATGACAGCACGGCGTCACAGCCGGCCATGGCCGACGTCAGCGTTGCCGACTCCATCACATCTCCGCGTACTACGCTCAGCCGCTCATCCCGCATGTTGACGCGCGCCGGATCGCGGACCAGGGCGGTCACCGTGTGGCCCGCGGCGAGGGCTTGCCGCATCACCTGCCGACCAGTGCCGCGAGTGGCGCCGATCACCAGAATATTCATCATCCTCGCAGCCGTCTCCGTCCGCCGTCCAGTCTCCTGCACGGCATCAGTCTGTATGTTCGCCAGTTGGGCCATGGGGTTCTTCCCTTCTTTGATCGGGCGTACTGCTTCTGGGCCATAAAGGTCCCATTCGACCGGCGACTGCGCATGCCTCCGCCGAATCGTGTTGTGGTCTGCTATTCTATGGTCATGCCGGCTCCGCCTTGTGAACACTCATTCATTGTTAGTGAGTGTATACTCAGATTAAGGAAGTGAGGATTCATTGTCAAGCGGTGAGCGCACTAGTGCCATGAGCATCCGAGATCGCATTCTCGACGCGGCAGTGACGATCTTGCGCGATCGGGGGCAGGCAGGGACCACGACCAAGGAGATCGCGCGAGTCGCCGGCTGCTCCGAGGGCAGCCTCTATACCTACTTCTCCGGCAAAGAGAGCCTCCTCGTCGCGGTGATCGCGGAGCGGCTGCCGCCGTTCGTTCCCATGCTCAAGGCCTTACTGGAACGCGCAGGTGAGGATACGGTGTCCGACCATCTACTGGAGATCGCGGGAATTGCCGTGCGATTCTATGTAGAACTGATGCCCCTGGCTGCCACCGTCTTGGCCTCTCCGGAACTGAATGAAAGCGTGCGGCGCCAGGGCTTTGGCCCACATTTGGGCAACGTGGCCCTGGCGTCCTATTTGCGGCTTGAACAGCGCCTCGGTCGGATCCGTCCAGATATCAGCGTAGAGGCGGCGGCAGCCCTCTTACTGGGGGCCTGTCAGCAGAGAGCCATGCATGGCCAATTCGCCGGCCGCGCCCCCGATCCGGCGGAGGACGAGCGTTTCGTCAAGGATCTGGTGGCGACCCTTGTCCAGGGCCTTCAGCCCCGATGACCCGGTCCTGCATCGACGGCGCGATGGAGGTCGCGCCGAACACGATGCCTATGCTTTCGAGGAGGCAGCGGCCCGTTCCTTGGAGCCGTTACCGCTCCGCGCCTGGAAACCGCGGAGGCAGGTAACGAAGGTAACTCCGCCGATCACGTTACCGAGCACAGCTGGGGCGAGGAACGCGGTGAGCCAACGGAGCCAGGTGATCGGCGCCCCCGCGAACATTGCCGTCAGCACCTCGATCGACCCAATTATGGAGTGGTACAGCTGCGAAGATGTCCTGTGCTTCCTGCTGTTTGCTCGCGGCCACATCCACCACCCGACGCCCCTGTGCGAACGTACTATAGCCGTGCAGGTAAAGAAATCGAGGGATAACTAGTACACGTTGGCTCAAATAGCATTGCGAAACGGATATACTGCTTGTTTTGGCGTCAGCGCGACCCGTGCGCGCAGGAGCGGAG
>JAICHN010000026.1 GCA_025924845.1 Chloroflexota bacterium
GCAAAATGCACTCCTCCCCTACTGGTCCCTGGACCATGATCTCTCCGGCCGGATTGACCACGATCGACGCTCCAATGAAGCCTTTACCGCCCTCGAAGCCCACCAAATTGGCGGTCACCACGAAAACGGCATGTTCCTCGGCCATGCTCTGGGCCAGACGATGCCAGCGCGCCACATTGGTCACCACGGCGCCGGTAAAGCCGCGCGCGGGCGAGGCAACCGGAATGTAGACGATCTGGGCGCCGCCCAGGGCCAGTACGGTGCCCGTAATGGTATGCCAGGCGTCCTCGCAAATCAGCATCCCTACTCGGCCCGACCGCGTCTCGAAAGGGGTTAATTCTCGGCCGCGGTTTACATAACGCTTCTCATCGAACACACCGTAGGTGGGGAGGAAAATCTTGCGATGGACATGGTGAATGACCGATTTTCCTTTTTCCCGACTGAGCGTAGCGTAGAGCACGGCATTATAGAGCCGGCTGTCGTGCCGTTCGGGAAAACCAACCACGATATCGAGAGGCGGCCGGTCGGGATGGGTAACCTGGCGGAACAGCGCGGTCAATTCGTCGAGAAACTGCTCGGCCGGGCGAGCCACCTCGGCCACGCCGCCCTGCAGAAAATAACCGGTCAGGGCCATTTCGGGCAGTACGAGGACATCCAGCGGCTCATCGCTCGCCTCGAGTTGGGCAAGCACGTCTCCGAGGTGGGCCAGGGTAGCGGGGTAATCGCCCTTTTTCGGTCGAAGTTGCGCGACGGCCACATGCCATTCCACTGCTTTGACTTCGCCCTTCAGCGTTTCGCGCCGGAACTAAATTGTGCAATAGACGGCGGACCCTCATTCTGCTTGCCGTCGCTCAAGGATTTCTTGCCGCTCGGGCTAGGAGGATTCTCCTGAGTCGCCTGAGTTACCTGGGCCAGGCTGGTCGCCAGGCCGGCCAGGCCGGCCATGTCGGCAGGGACGACCAGCACCTTGTTGGCCGGGTTTTCAGCCAGCTTCGGCAACATCTGCATGTACTGAAATTGCATGGCCTCGGGGGTGGCGCCGGATGAATTGACTGCATCGAACACCAGGCGTACCGCCGCCGCCTGGGCCTCCTGAAGCGTGATCATAGCCTGACCATCGCCCTGGGCTCGCAGGATGGCCGCCTGCCGTTGCCCCTCGCTGGCCAGGATCATGGCCTTCTTATCACCGTCCGCCCGCAAGATAGCGGCCTGCGCCTCGCCCTCCGCCGTAAGAATGGCGGCGCGCTTATTCCGCTCGGCCTGCATCTGCTTCTCCATAGCCACCTGGATGTCCTTGGGCGGGGCGATGTCCTTGAGTTCCACACGTGTAATGCGCACTCCCCAGTTCTCGGTCACCTCATCCAGAACGGAGCGAAGGCGCATGTTGATTTCATCGCGGCTGGTGAGGCTGGTATCGAGGGTAAGGCTACCCATAACGTTACGAAGCGTAGTCTGGGCGATCTGCTCCATGGCGGGCAAGAGATTGGCGACCTGATAGGTGGCGCTCTTGGGGTCCAGGATCTGATAGTAGATCACGCTGGTCACGTTAATCGTGACGTTATCAGAGGTGATCACCGGCTGCGGCTGAAAGCTTACCACCTGCTCCCGCAGGTCCAGCAGCGGTAACATGCGATCGACGAAGGGGATGACCACGGTCAATCCACTGCCCGCCGATCGGTGGTAATTTCCCAGACGCTGAATGATTCCCACTCGCGCCTGTGGGACGATGCGGAACGTCTGGACCAGCAGGGTCACGAACGCGATGACGATCAAGCCAATCGCGATTTCCAATCCAGTCATAGCGGCGGCTCCTTCCGCGGCATAGCGTCGTCTCCGAGGGGCAAGTCCGGTAAATGCCCCGATTCAGTAGGTGGGCTGACGTGTAGGGTTAATCCGTGTACAAACATGACCCGTACGGCGGCCCCTGTCGGGATTGTGGTGCCCGGCGGATACGCGCGGGCCGACCAGAACTCGCCCGCTCCCAATTTCACCAGGCCGCCGCTGTCCGTTACTTCCTGTTCGACCACGGCGGCACGATCAACCAGGCGCCCGTGGCCGGTGAGTTGGAGACGCGGTCTGGCGCCGCCCAGACGGGCAATCGTACGGGGGCGGACCAGTGTCAAAAGCACGGCGGTCAAGGGAATGAAAAATACCAACTGCAGCAGAAATGGGAGGCCTAACGCCGCCAAAACGGCGGTAAGGGCCGCCGCCACCCCAATATAGACAAGGATGAACGCATTGCCGAACACTTCGCCAACCAGAGCCAACGCGGCAATGGCGAGCCAGATAATCCACGGCACCCGCGTCCTCCTTGATCAGGACGCTGTTAGCGTCTCCCTGATCCGTGTCAGGCCGGTCACAATCGACTGCATATCGCATGCATAGGACAGGCGCAAGTGGCCTGCCGTGCCGAACGCCTCCCCCGGTACAGTTGCTACGTACGCCTTCTCCAACAAATACCCGGCCAGGTCCAGGGACGACGAAATTGCGGTACCGCCAATCGTGCGCCCAAGCACCCCCTCCACGTTGGGAAAGACATAGAACGCCCCGGCGGGGGTCGCGCAGCGCACTCCCGGAATCTCGTTTAACAACCGCACAATGACATCGCGGCGTTCCTTAAAAGCGTGGGCCATCTCGTCCACGGCGTTCTGTGATCCCTGAAATGCCTCCACGGCGGCGTACTGGGCGATGGAGGAAGCATTCGAGGTACTGTGGCTTTGGATGCCGTTCATGGCCTTAATTACGGCCAGGGGCCCGGCCGCGTAGCCAATCCGCCAGCCGGTCATGCTGTACGACTTCGATGCGCCGTTAATCAGGATCGTGCAATCGGTGAGTGCGGGGACCGCCGACGCGAAGCTGACGCTGGGGCCGGCGTAGCTGATTCGCTGATAGATCTCGTCACTGATCACGCCTACCCCGGCGGGCTCCAGCACCTCGCCGAGGGCGCGCAGCTCATCGGCCGAGTAGACGCTGCCCGTTGGATTACTGGGTGTGTTGAGCACCAGAAGTTTGGTACGCGGGGTAAGGGCGGCGTGTAAGTCGGAAGGGAGCAACTTGAAATCCTGGTCCTCACGGGTGGGAACAATGACCGGAACGCCGCCCGCCAGTAAGACCTGCGCTTCGTAGCTGACCCAGTACGGGGCGGGAATAATCACCTCGTCACCGGGATCGAGCAGCACTTGAAAAGCGTTGAACAGCGCTTCTTTTGCCCCGTTGGTCACCACGATTTGTTCTGGAGAATAGCTCAGGCCGAGGTCGGCGCGCATGCGAGCGGCAATGGCGGCACGCAACTCCGGAATGCCGTTTACCGCCGTGTACTTCGTGTGCCCAGCCTCAATTGCCGCGACGCCCGCCTGGGCGATAGGCGCGGGAGTAGGAAAATCGGGCTCACCGGCGCCGAATGATATGACCGGGAATCCATCCCGGCGCATTGCCTTTTGTCGCGCGTCGATGGCCATGGTGGCCGAGGGCGCGATCGCCGATAACCGTCCGCTGATTTTCACTGAACACCCACCTCTCTCCATAAATCATAGCGCGGTGGGCACGGCTGTCAATGTCTGGAGCGAGAGGGCAACTAGCGGCCGGCAGCGGCGCCCGCGTCAATCAGCAGTTGGCGGACGCCCGCGTCATCGTAGAGGTATTCCCGCTTGCCGGCTTCGATCGGCTCGTTCGGGGCCGTGGGAACCTGAAAGGTTACGAGCACTTCGTCCGGCAACTCGACGATCAAGATAGTGGACGCCTGTAGGAGGTCGCACTGAGCGCCAAGGGCAGCCAGGAAATCCCGATAGGCGCCGATCACTCTCCGCACAAACGAGCCGGAGGCTTGTAACGGCTGGTCGCCCGTCCCAAAACGACTTTCCGCTCCGCCGGGCTGACGCACCATACTCTGAACGTCCGCAAGCGGGAAGGGGATAGCCTCCATCAGCCGTCCGCCCTGGGTTACCCGTCCCACGAAGCCGTCATCGAGTTCACAAAGAAGGAGATCTTCAAAGCCGTACTGGTCAAGGTAGCGGCCAATAGCGCCAAGGCCCAATTGGTAGCTGGGTTGCGTCAACCGCTGCATCAGAAGTACCTCTCCCTAGGCGCGAACTACCTCGGAATGTGGCCTTAGTGGTTCAAGTATACGAGCCGAGTGAAGGGCTTACAAGCACCAATCGGGTGCCGAGGCGAAGCATTGCCGCAGATCCGGTATAACTTCTAACGTGGGTGTGTACTGTGTAACACTCACCGGAAGGAGGACCATGCGATTTTCCGCCAAAACCCGTTACGGGCTATTGGCCCTGATGGATATGGCGCTTCACCAGGAGGGCGGCACGGGTAGCCGCCTTACCACACGTGAAATCGCGGCTCATCAGGGTATTCCCGAGCGGTTCCTCGAGCAGCAAATCACGGCGCTCAAGAACGCCGGTTTAGTGGCGAGCCACCGAGGCGCGCACGGCGGCTGCTCCCTGGCCCGCCGAGCGGACGAGATCACCGTTCTGGATGTCATAGAGGCGCTGGAGGGTTCGCCGCTCGAACTGGAGCGGGTTGCAGGCGTGGAGGAAGGTCCGGCGGGCGGCGCCATCACGGAGCTGTGGGCGCGGGCGCACGCGGCGCTGGTCGCTCTATTCGGCGAAATAACCGTTGCCGGCCTGGCCGAGCGCGAGGCTGAACTGCGGGCGGGCGGCGCTGTCATGTTCTATGTATAAGACGCACGGGTGGGCGGGCAGCTACTGCGCCGTCATGCTATACTTGTCCCCAACGTAGAAACAGAAACAGGTGTCGCGTACTCCGCACGCATTCCAGGTGGGGAAGCGGAACGCCGCAAGGAATGTGTAACGAGGGGCATGGCGCGGGATCACTGGATGCAGGTAGCTACCGCCTCATCGCAGATCGAAGCGGAAATGATGCGAAACCTTCTGACCGGTGAGGGCATTGCTTGCCTCGTGCAAACCAGCGATGCCGTAGCCTATTTGGGTGTGATCAGTCCGTGCAAGCTGCTGGTGCGGGATGAGGATATGGGACGGGCATCGGACTTTTTGCATGCCTGGAATGAGGCGGCGCCTGAAACCGATCACGAAATAGAGTACATGGACCAGGAATATGACGGTTAATATCCTGGCCGGGAGGTCGTCGTGAGAGAACTCCTCCGCCGTCGCCACCATCTTCCCTTACCCTTTGGCGAACAGCCGCATGCCGAGGAACCGGATCGGCTGTGGATCCGCTGCCCTTCATGCAACGAACAGTTGTATGCCAAGGAGTACGTGGACAATCTTCGGGTCTGTCCAAAGTGTCGTTTCCACTTCCGACTCTCGGCTCAAGAGCGACTGGAGCTTTTGTTGGATCCAGGGAGCTTCGAAGAACTGGACCACAATCTCCGCGGCGCCGACCCGCTTTCCTTCCGAAGCGAGGGTCAAGCCTATGCCGACAAAATCGCGGAATACGAGCGGAAGGCCGGCACCCCTGAGGCCGTGCTGTACGGGCTTGGCCTGATTGAGGAAATTTCGCTGGTCATCGCGGTCAGCAGCTTTGCCTTTCAGGGCGGCAGCATGGGCGTGGCCATGGGGGAAAAAATCGCCCGTGCCATCGATCTGGCGGTCAGCCGCCGATTGCCGTTCGTCTGTGTCTCGGCCACCGGCGGGGCCCGTCAGCACGAGGGCGTGTTCGCGCTGATGCAGATGGCCAAGACTACCGCGGCGCTCGCACGCCTGGGTAGAGTGGGCATGCCCTTTATCTCGCTGCTGACCGATCCCACGGTGGGCGGCGTGCCCGCGAGCTACGCCATGCTTGGCGATGTGAACATGGCCGAGCCGGGAGCGTTTATCGGATTCGCCGGGCCTCGGGTTATTGAGCAGGCAATTCGGCAGAAGTTGCCTCAGGGAACGGCAACCTCCGAATCCATGCTGGCCCACGGCATGATCGACATGGTATGCGCGCGGGCTGAGCTACGTAGTACCATCGCTCGGCTGCTGCGTCTGCTGACCAATGCGTCGTGCCGACGAGCCGCGGATCTTGTCTGGGGCGAGCAAGGCGCGATGAGCCGGGCCGGAGTGGGCGAGGGGCTGGGCATTGCCGAGTAGCCTCGATTTCGAGACTCAACTAGCCGAATTGCAGGGAGAACTCGAAAAGGTTCGTTCCGCCGCCAAGCCTGACGATGTCGACGCGGCGCGGAACGTGGAACGCCTTCAGCAGCGGCTGGATGATAGTTTGCGTGCAATCTATACTCAGCTGAAGCCCTGGCAAAAGCTGCAAGTGGCGCGCCATAGCAGCCGGCCGCATCCCCTTGACTATCTCAGGCTGGCCTTTACCGACTTTGTGGAATTGCACGGCGACCGTCGCTTCGGCGACGATCAGGCGATCGTGGGCGGGCCTGCCGCGCTCGATGGGCGATCGGTCATGGTCGTGGCGCACCAAAAGGGTCGCGATACGCGAGAAAATGTCAGTCGGAATTTCGGCATGCCCGGCCCGGAGGGATTCCGTAAGGCCCAGCGTCTGTTCCATTTGGCCGAAAAGCTGGGTTTGCCGGTGATCACGATGATTGATACGCCGGGGGCCAACGTGGGCGTGGCCGACGAGGAGCGCGGCCAGGTCGAAGCGATCGCCAGTTCAATCGCGGCCATGTGTTCGCTCCGCGTGCCCATCGTATCAGTGGTGACGGGTGAGGCCAATAGCGGCGGCGCCCTGGCCATCGGAGTGGCGGACCGCGTGTTGATGCTCGAATACAGTACGTATTCCGTAGCATCACCCGAGGCGGCAGCGACTATTCTCTGGCGTAACGCGCAAAAGGCGGCCGAAGCGGCGGAGACCATGCGCATCACGGCTCAGGACATGCTCGAGTTCGGAATCATCGATCGCATCGTGCCCGAACCGTTAGGCGGTGCGCACCGCGATGCGCCCGCGATGGCGCTGGCCTTGCGCGACGCCCTGATCGAGGAGGTAAACGGGCTGGTAGGGCTTGGCACCACTGAGTTGGTCGAGTCCCGCTATCTGCGGTATCGGCACCTGGGGCCATACCGGGAAGACTAATTAGCGGCTCAGCCACGTTGGCGCATTTTCCAAGGCAGGTTTCCTACACGCACCCGCGGACGTATGTCGAGCTATTTAGTGTGGCGCCGCGACAGCTCACGGCTCCCGGATCAGCCGGTCGAGCCACTCCGCGAGCAAGCCGTGCTCGGCGGGCGTGAAGGCAGCGGCCGCCGTGGGCAGCAGGACCTTGAGGGCGACGGCATAGGCGACCGCACGGCGCGATGATCCGCCCTCGGCGGCCCCACTGGAGCCTGTTGCGTCCGTGGTCACCGCCGCAAAGATCGCCTCGCGGGTCAGGGTTGATACGGCGAGATCGCGCTCCGCGTCCTCGGCGGCGATGAGAGTGAGGACCACGCCGACGCCCGCAGCGTGGATCAGGCGCGCGGCGCGATCCACGCCGACGCGCAGCCTGCCCGCCGCGGCCACGCGCCGCAGCTGCCCCTCCAGGAGATTGCGCGCCTCGCCGGCCGCGGTGGGCATGGGTCCAGGTCGAGGATTACCGTACATGAGCGCGTAGAGGGCAGGGTTAGCGAGGCCGAAGCTGATGTGCGCGTCCCACCCGGCGCGCAAATCCGCCACGGGGTCCTCCGTGCTGGCCAGCACAACCTTGTCCTTCACATAGCGGGTGAACCCGTCCTCCGCGACCGCGTCGAGCAAGCCGCGCATGTCGCCGAACTGGCGGTAGATGGTCGGGGGCTGCACCTCGGCGGCGGCGCTGACCGCCCGCGTGGACACCGCCTCCCGCCCGCCCTCGGCCAGCAGTCTCGCGGCGGCCCGCAAGATCCGATCGCGAGGATTCGGCGACTCGATGAGCTCGTGGTTGAGCGTGCCAGACCTGTCATCAATGCTGTCCACGGCTACGGTCCTTTCAGCGCAAAGGGCTGTCGCGGGCGAACCCCTCTATTTGTAACAATGGTAACATCATAACGATATCATCGGTTGAGTTTCCATCGATAACGTGATATAGTTACCGATGTAACCATACTGTGCCTCGTCCAGAATTGCCTTTGCCAAGCGCTAGGGAGGACCGTGCGAAATAGGAAGGTCTATAGCGCCTTCGTCCGAGCCTAGAGAATGAGGAGAATGACCATGACCGACATCACCGTCGCCGGCTCTTTCCAACTCGGCGACCAGGCGGTGAACCGCCTGGGCTATGGCGCAATGCAACTCTCCGGTCCGGGCATATTCGGACCGCCCAAGGACCGCATCACCGCGCTTGCCGTGCTGCGCGAGGCTGTGGCGAGCGGGGTCAACCACATCGACACCAGTGACTACTACGGCCCGCATGTCACCAACCAGCTTATCCGCGAGGCGTTGCATCCCTACCCGCACGACCTCGTCACCGTGACAAAGGTTGGCGCCGCCCGGGGAGAGGACGCCTCCTGGAATCCGGCGATGACGCCCGCCGAATTGAGGCGCGCCGTACAAGATAACCTGCGCAACCTGGGCGTCGACGTGCTCGACGTCGTCAACCTGCGCCTGATGGGGGAGGGCCATGGGCCGAGCGAGGGCTCAATCGCCGAGCCGCTAACCACGCTCGCCGACCTCCAGAAGCAGGGCCTGATCCGGCAGCTTGGCTTGAGTAACGTGACGTCCACTCAGATCGAGGAGGGGCGCCACATCGCCCAGATCGTGTGCGTGCAGAACCACTACAATCTTGCTCACCGCGACGACGATGCGCTGATCGATCAGCTTGCGGCCGAGGGCATAGCCTATGTGCCTTTCTTCCCGCTGGGCGGCTTCACGCCGCTCCAGTCGTCGACGCTGTCCGCCGTGGCGGCGCGGCTGGGCGTGACGCCGATGCAGGTGGCGCTTGCCTGGCTTCTGCGGCGCGCGCCCAACATTCTCCTGATCCCAGGCACCTCATCGCTCGACCACCTGCGCGAGAACCTCGCGGCGGCCCAACTATCGCTGTCGGAGAACGTGCTCGCCGAACTCGACACGATCGGCAAGACCGCTCAGTAAGCGAACCACGATCATGCTCGGTAGGGGCACGCAACCGTGCGCCGGCTTCTCCCGCTTTTAGGGGCACTGCGGCCTTCTGGGTGAAGGGTACCCTGGTTCGGGCCGCCAAGGGCACCCACAAGGGATGCCCCTACGGAACCCAGCGGAACCTTGGGCCGCGTTATTTTAGCCGCCCCGTAAGCGTTCAAGCGCCCGTGCCAGGTCGGGAGGCAGGGGCGCCTGGAGGTCGAGTTCCTCGCCGCTAACGGGATGGGCGAAGCGGAGCCGGGCCGCGTGCAGAAACTGGCGGCTCAGGCCGAGAGCGGGCGCCGGACGACCATACACGGCGTCGCCCGCGATCGGCAAGCCCATGGCGCGGAAATGGACGCGGATCTGATGCGTACGTCCGGTGCCGAGCACCACCTCGAGCAGCGAATAGCCGCCCAGAGTTTCGAGCGTGCGATACGTGGTATCAGCCTCGCGTCCGCCCATTGCCACCACTGCCATTCTTTGCCGCTGCCGAGGATCGCGGCCGATTTCCCCACTAATCCGCCCAACGGGCGGGCACGGCGTGCCGACGACGAGCGCCAGATACTCCTTATGCACCTGGCGCTGTTTGAATGAGCCGGCCAGGGCGGCCAGGGCGCTTGGCGTTCGCGCCACCACGATCAGGCCCGAGGTATCCTTGTCCAGCCGATGGACGATGCCGGGACGGAACGGCTCGCCGGGTAGCGTCGCATAGCGGCCGAGCAGTGCGTTGACCAGAGTGCCGCTTAGATTGCCGGGGGCGGGATGGACCACCATGCCCGCCGGTTTGTCCACCACGACCAGTGCATCATCCTCATATACCACGCGGAGCGGAATAGCTTCGGCGGCCGCGGTTGCCGGGGCGGCGTCGGGTAGCTCAAGTTCAATAACTGCCCCGGCGATGGGCCGCGCCGCCGCCTTAACGACACGGCCGTTGACCGTTACCTTGCCCCCTTCGATGAGGTGGGCGATCGCCGTCCGCGACAGTTCAGGGTGCAGGGCGGCGGTGACGCGATCGAGCCGCTCGCCCGCCAGCTGGTCGGGTACGACATACCGGGCCTTCGCGGCGGCCCCGAGCGGTTCGCGAGGAGCGGGCGGCTTGGCGGAACGGCGCACTATCGACTGCCGCTTGGGGCGCGCGTCGGCGGGCCGCCGGTACTGGATCGGTTGGGGTCGGACGTGAAAAGGAGATAGTAAGCCAGCAGACCCACCCCGCAGACGATGGCCGAGTCGGCCAGATTGAAGATTGGCCAGAACTGAATCTGAATGAAGTCCACGACGTGTCCGAGGCGTAGCCGATCCGCCAGGTTGCTGACTGCCCCACCCAGTTGCAGGCCGAGGCTTACCTGCAAGAGCGGGGTGCGGCTGGGGAGATAGGCATACACGGCCACCACGGCGCACAGCACCAACCCGACCACGACGAGCAGCAGATCGCTGCCGCTAAGTAGGCCAAATGCCGCACCCTTGTTGGTGGTCAAAACGAGGCTGAACCAACCATCCAGGATGCTGGGCGCACCGGCAAGATGCGTAGGCAAAGTCTGCCGCGCCCATGCCTTGGTGACCTGATCGAGAAGCAGGGCCGCGATTCCGAGGCCGGCGGTCAGGGCTCCAGGGGACCGCGTCTCGACCCCCGGCCCGCTCGGATTATTCATCGGTCGAGCGTCCACGGCACGGGAGGTGCGTCGAGTAATACGACTCGTGAAGGATAGATGGTACTGCTCACGATGCAGGGGACCTCGTTCAGTAGATCGGCGCCAGAGTGGCTACTTGTAGAATGTCGGCGAAAACGGCGGCGGCGGTTACTTGTCTGCCGGCGCCGGGCCCGGAGACGATAAGGGTTCGTTCAGAGTAGCGGGCGGTGCGGAAGCTAATCAGGTTATCGGTGCCGCGGAGCCTGCCGAGCGGTGTCGCTTGGGGCACCGGGACAAGCCCCACGCGCGTTTGGCCGGCACTTACCTCAACCAAATAGCGGAGCACGAGCCCTTGCTCATCAGCGGACTGCTGGCGAGACTTCATGCCGGCATCGAGGCAGGGAAGGTGTTCCATGAAGTCGGCGAGGTCGAGGTTGGCCAGATCGTCGGGCACCAGGCTTTCGCGCTGGATGTCGGGTAACTCGGCCCTCACCCCCAGCATGCGAGTCAGAATGAGCGCTTTTCGCGCCACATCTACCCCCATAAGGTCATCCCGCGGATCGGGTTCGGCGAATCCCTGGTGCATGGCCGCCTTTACGGCCTCGGAGAACAACTGACCATCTTCCAATTCCGTACAGAGGTAATTGAGCGTGCCCGAGAGGCAAGCATCAATGCTGACGATCTCATCTCCGGAGTCCACGAGGCCGAGCAGCGTGGTAATGACCGGCAAGCCCGCGCCTACCGTGGCTTCATGGCGCACGCACTGTCCACGGCGCCGCCCAGCCATCAACTGGTACCAGACCTCGGTACTGGCGGAGAGGGGCCGTTTATTGGCCATAACGATGTCGAGGCCTATCTCGGCGGCATGGAGGAGGACGGGAATCGTGTGATCCGAGGCGGTGGCGTCGATCACGATGGCCCGGTTGAACCCACGGTCCCGCACCGTTTCCAGCAGAGCAATTTGTTCGTCCTCGGGCGTACCGTGGTAGCCGGAGGCGCCCGAAAGACCTTCGTCGGCCACCGCCCGCAGGGTTTCCTCGTCAAGAAGAGGATCGCCCGCCACCATGGAACTGGAGCCGGCCAGGGCGAGCAGCGGTAGGTCGAGGGCATGAGCGGTTCGGAGATGGGTGCGCTGTTGCAGGAGTTGGCGGAGTAAAGTACGACCGATGCCGCCGGTGCCGAGCAGAACAAGCGGGACTCGGCGAGTGTGATTCGCGGACAATATTCCTCCCTTTGACAACCGCGCGGTTGCCGTTTACACTGTGGGCATAACGCTAAGTATACGGTACGCGTGGGAAGAGTAGCGCGCGAGCAGCCTGCAGAGAACCGGCGGTTGGTGAGAGTCCGGTGGCGGCGCGAGCGTGAATGGACCTACGGCCAGTTCACTCAATGCCGGCCGGCAGTAAGGTGAACCGCGTCACCTCCGATAGAGGGTGCATGACCACGAGGCTTGCGGGCGATCCGGACGGCCCGACCTGTCCCGGTCATGACGAGGAGAGTGCCTTGCGCTCTCGAAAATTGGGTGGCACCACGGGGTAACTCCCTCGTCCCAAGTGGACGAGGGTTTTTTGTTGTCTTGGGGGCGGTGCCATGCAGTACTCACTATCGCTTGAGCAGGCGCGCGAACGGTGCGCGGCGGAAGGCCGTGTGGCGATCTACCGTGAGATGCTGGCCGATCTGGATACTCCCGTATCGGCCTATATCAAGGTTGTCGGATCCGAGCCGGGCTTCCTGCTCGAGAGTGTCGAAAACGGCGAACGAACGGCCCGCTATACCTTCCTGGGAATGGGGTCGCGGGCTCGCCTGTCGTATCAGGATGGGGTAGCAAGCCTCACCCGGCAGGGCGACGTAGAGCGTGAATGGCAGTGCGCCGATCCGCTCACCGCACTTGCCGAGTTCCTTGGTCCCTCAAATCTCAAGAAAGAGCATCTGCCGCCGTTTTGCGGCGGCGCGGTCGGTTACCTCGGCTTCGAGGCGGCGGGTTGCTTTGAAAGGCTGCCCAAGGGGCCGCCTGCCAGTCCTCGCCTCCCCGATGCCCTCTTCATGCTGGCCGATCCGGTCCTTGCTTTCGACCACGTGCAGCGAACGGTGAAGGTGATCAGCACGATCGCGCCGGACGAGCCGGGCGGCGTTGCGGGCAGCTATGCGGCGGCGATCGAGCGGATCGCCGAGGTTTGTACGCGGCTGGCCCAGCCGCTCGCGCCTCAACCGATTCGGGCCGCCGCTCCCGGAGAGTCGGCCAGGGCCGAAAGCAACGTGGGTAAGGAACGGCACATGGCGGCAGTGCGGCGGGCCGTGGAGTACATACACGCGGGCGACGCCATCCAGGTAGTGGTGTCGCAACGGCTGAGCCGGCCGCTCGGAGTGGACAGTTTCACTCTGTATAGGGCGCTGCGCACGGTCAGCCCCTCGCCGTACATGGTGTACCTCAATTTCGGCGATTTCGCGCTGGTCGGCGCCTCGGTGGAAACCTTACTCAAGGTCACGGGAAGGCACCTCTACTATCATCCCATTGCCGGTACGCGGCGCCGCGGCGCCACGCCGGACGAGGATCTCGCTCTGGAGCACGAGCTTCGCGCGGATGAGAAAGAACGTGCCGAGCACATCATGCTGGTCGACCTGGGGCGCAACGACCTGGGCCGCGTGGCGGAGACCGGCTCGGTGCGCGTATCCGACCTGATGACCGTGGAACGCTTTTCGCACGTGATGCACCTGGTTTCCACGGTCGAGGCCGATCTGGCCGAAGGCTATGAGCCGTTCGACGCGTTGCGCTCGGCCTTTCCGGCGGGCACCGTTTCGGGCGCGCCAAAGATCCGGGCGATGGAGATCATCGCCGAACTCGAACCCCACCAACGCGGTCCCTACGCGGGATCGGCCGGCTATTTCGACTACAGCGGGGACCTGGACGCGGCAATCACCATCCGCACCGCTCTGGTCCATCAGGGCATGGTGTATATCCAGGCGGGCGGGGGCATTGTGGCCGACTCCGATCCGGAGGCCGAATGGCAGGAGACGCTGCATAAGGCGGGCGGCATGCTGCGCGCCGTCGAGGTCGCGGAACATCTAGACGAGTTGCAGCCGAGTTAAGCGGAAGGGAGCGCGGCGATGCGTCTGTTGATGATTGACAATTTTGACAGCTTTACCTACAACCTCGTCCAGTACTTACGTGAGCTGGGCGCGGTGGTGGCCGTGGTGCGCAACGACTGCGACCGTGCGTTACCGGAATTGTTGGCCGACTTTGACGGCCTGGTGGTGTCGCCCGGACCCTGCGCACCCAGCCAGGCGGGCATCTCGATAGCCGCCTTACGTCTGGCCGGTGAGCCTGCCGGCGCGATGCCCGCTCTCGGCGTGTGCTTGGGCCATCAGGCGCTGGCCGAAGCATATGGAGGGCGGGTGACGCGGGCGCGCGCCCCCATGCACGGCAAGACCTCGCTGATCTGGCACGACGGATCGCCGCCTTTCGCGGGCGTGTCCAGTCCCACCGAGGTGATGCGCTACCACTCCTTGATCATGAACCCGGGTGACCTCCCGGACACCCTTCGCGTGACGGCGCGGACCAGCGAGGGAGAGATCATGGGCCTGGCTCATAAGACGCTTCCGATCTATGGCGTACAGTTTCACCCGGAGTCCATCGCCACCGGCGATGGGAAGGCCATGCTGCGTTCCTTCCTCGATGTGGTCCGGGAGCATCCTCGCACGACGGCGCTTCCGGTGGGAGCGGCGCGATGATTCGCCAGGCCATAGGCCACGTGGTGGAGGGGAAGCACCTCAGTGAGCCCGAGGCACGCGAGGTAATGACCGAGATCATGAATGAGGAGGTAACTCCCGCCCAGTTCGCTGCTCTGGTCACGGGACTGCGGATCAAGGGCGAAACGGTGGATGAGGTGGTGGGCTTCGCCGGGGTCATGCGTGACCGGGCCGTTCCGGTCAAGGCCGACGGAGTGGGCATGGTGATCGACACTTGCGGTACGGGAGGCGACGCCAAGAGTAGCTTTAATGTGTCCACGGCGGCGGCGATAGTGGTGGCGGCGGCCGGGTACGCCGTGGCCAAACACGGTAACCGCGCGGCCAGCAGCCGCTGCGGAAGTGCCGATGTGCTTGAGGCGCTGGGCGTGCAAATTAGCCAAACATCGGAGCAAGTGACCGAGGGCCTGGAGCGGATCGGCATCGCATTCATGCTGGCGCCGCTCTATCACCCGGCCACGCGCTTCGCCATTGCGCCGCGCCGTGAAATCGGCATCCGCACCGTATTCAATATTCTCGGGCCGCTGACCAACCCGGCCCGCGTCAAAGGCCAGGTACTTGGTGTGGCCCACCCCGGGCTCACCCAGTTGATGGCCAGGGCGCTGGATCGTCTGGGGACGCGCCATGCCCTGGTGGTGAGCGGACATGAGGGATTGGACGAAATTAGTATCTCGGGGCCGACCACTATTTGCGAGATGAACCAGGGCGCCGTACGCACCTATGACCTCTGTCCCGAGGACGTGGGGCTGGATCGCGCCCCCCTGGAGTCCGTGTTGGGCGGGACCGCCGAGGACAATGCGGCGATCGTGCGAGACCTGTTTAGCAACCCGCGGCCGGGACCGCGCCGCGATATCGTTGCCCTGAACGCGGGGGCAGGTCTGGTCGCCTGCGAAGTAGCGGCCGACTTGCGGGATGGGGTACATCAGGCGATAGCGGTAATGGAATCGGGCAAGGCGTTAGAGAAGTTGGAGCAATGGATACACTTCAGCCGGTGGCAAACGACTTCCTAAGCCGGATTCTTGGCGATAAGCAGCGTGAGGTCGCGGCACGGAAAACCGCCGAGCCGGAGGAGGTGCTTGCCCGCCGAGCCCGCGCCGCCGCCCCGGCCCTCCCTGTTCTCACGGCGCTCCGAGGGGACGGACTGCGCGTGATCGCCGAAGTAAAACGCGCCTCGCCCAGCGCGGGCGCCTTCGCGAGCGGTCTGGATGCCCACGTCCAGGCGACGCGCTATGCTCAAGGGGGCGCCGCGGCCATCTCCGTACTGACCGACGAGCCATACTTTCGAGGCAGCCTTGCCGACCTCGAAGAGGCGAGGAAAGCCGTGGCCGTACCGCTGCTTCGCAAGGATTTTACGATCGACCCTTATCAGATCTACGAGGCGCGCGCCGCCGGAGCCGACTTCGTCCTGCTGATCGTGGCCGCCCTGGAGGCTGAGGAAGTCGCCTCCTTGCTTGCCCTGGCGCACGAGCTGAGTATGGAAGCGATGGTTGAGATCAACAACGAGGCCGAGGCGGCGCTGGCGCGTGATCTCGACGCGCCGCTGGTCGGGATCAACAATCGGGATTTACACACCTTCAAGGTGGATATGGCGACCACGCGCCGGCTTCGTCCCCTACTTGCTCCACACACTGTGGTAGCGGCGCTGAGCGGCATCCGGACGGTAGAGGACGCGCGGGCCATGCGGGCGGCGGGGGTGGATGCCGTGCTGGTCGGCGAGGCGCTGGCACGCTCCGCTGAACCCGAGCGTCTTCTGGCTCAAATGTCGGGGCTGCCATGAACGGCCTGTTGCCGAGCCGGGTAGGCGATCAGCCGCTGATCAAGATGTGCGGGCTGCGCCGGGCGGGTGACCTCACGGCAGCGCGTGAGGCGGGCGCCGACCTGCTTGGCATGGTGTTCGCGCCAAGTCGGCGCCGGCTTTCCCTTGCCGAAGCGCGGGCGGTTCTGGAGGAAGCCGACTCATACTCACCTTTGGTAGATTCGGTTGGCGAATCGAGGCGAACGCCGCCACAAGGATGCTCTTCCTGGGATGGTGAGACACCTCCAAGTAGGTACCCGTCTCACCTCATAGGCGACGGGGACGAGCAAGATGCTCGCGCTCCCAGGCGGGGATGCCATGCGGTCGATTTCGCCAACCGAAACCTGGTAGGTGTATTCGTCAATCAAACCGTGGACACCATGAACGAGGCCGTGCGGACCCTGGGCCTCGGCTTTATTCAGCTCAGCGGCGACGAGCCGCCCGCCCTGGCGGCGGCGTTGGAGGCGCCGTACCTGAAAACCATTCATCTCAAGCAGGGCGGCACGGCGGACGAGGCGCTGCGCCGCATGGAGGATTGGCCGAACGCCGCCGCGTTCCTCCTCGATTCGTGGTCGGCGCAGGGGGGCGGCAGTGGGGAGCAGGCGGATTGGACTCTGGCGGCCGAGATAATTCGGCGAGCGCCCGCGCCGGTGTTTCTCGCCGGAGGGTTGCATCCCGAGAACGTGAGCATGGCGCTGGCCCACACCGCGCCGTGGGGGGTGGATGTAAGTAGCGGCATCGAACGTGATGGTTGGAAAGATTCGGCGCGGATGCGGGCGTTTGTCCGGGCCGCGCGTGGAGGAGGGGTATGATGCGCGTCGAAGAAGAGATCAGGCCGGGCACCGGCGCGGCGTACGAACAGGCGGCGGAGGGGGGTTATTTTGGGCCCTACGGCGGGCAATTCGTGCCGGAAACGCTGATGCCTGCGTTGCACGAACTGCAAGCGGCGTTTGCCGATGCCCGCCGCAATCCGGAGTTCACGGCGTCTCTGGCGGCGCTTGCCCGCGACTTCGTGGGGCGGCCGACTCCCTTGCAGTTCGCCTCTCGCCTCACCGCGCGCCTGGGCGGCGCCCGCATTTATCTAAAGCGCGAGGATCTAGCCCATACCGGCGCCCATAAGATCAACAACGCGCTGGGCCAGGGCTTGCTGGCCCGCCACATGGGGAAGCAGCGGATTATCGCGGAGACGGGAGCGGGGCAGCACGGCGTAGCGGCGGCTACGGTCTGCGCTATGCTGGGCATTGAGTGCATCGTGTACATGGGGGCCGAGGACGTGCGGCGCCAGGCGCTGAACGTCCTACGCATGAAGCTGCTGGGCGCCGAGGTGCGGCCGGTTCACTCAGGCACGGCGACGCTCAAGGATTCGATCAACGAGGCGATTCGCGACTGGGTAACCAACGTTGATACCACCTACTACATGATGGGCACGGTGGCAGGTCCCCATCCCTACCCGCTTATGGTGCGCCATTTCCAGTCCGTAATCGGCAAGGAAGCGCGGGCCCAGATCCTCGACCAGATAGGAAGCCTCCCCAACTACGTGATCGCCTGCGTGGGCGGGGGCAGCAACGCGATGGGTATCTTCCATGCCTTCGTGCCCGATCCCGCGGTCCGCCTGATTGGGGTCGAAGCGGCGGGGAGCGGCATCGCGAGCGGGAAGCACGCCGCGACCTTGGTGGCGGGCGCACCGGGCGTGTTACATGGGGCGCGAAGCTATCTCTTGCAGGACGACGACGGGCAGGTGATCGGCACGCATAGTATTTCGGCGGGGCTCGACTATCCGGGAGTCGGACCCGAGTTGGGCTACCTAAAAGACAGCGGACGCGCGACTTACGTGGCGGTGGACGATAGTCAGGCGCTGGCTGCGCTCAGCATGCTCAGCGAGAGTGAAGGGATTATTCCGGCCCTGGAGAGCGCGCACGCCATCCACCACGGGGCGGAGCTGGCGGGCAGCCTGGGGGCCAATCAGGTCGTGCTGATCAACGTATCGGGTCGAGGCGACAAAGACATGCAGACCGTGGCCGCCGCCCTTGGCCTGGATCTCGGTCTGGGAGGGGATGGACGATGATCGCCGAGACGCGCGTTCACAACAGGCTCGACGAGCAATTCGCCGCCGCGAGGCGGCGCGGGGAACTGGCGCTCGTCATGTACCAGACGGCGGGCAGTCCCAGCCGCGAAACGACCATCGCCTGGGCTCCAGTGCTGGAGCGGGCCGGCGCGGGAATTCTTGAATTGGGTATCCCCTTCTCCGATCCGCTGGGTGATGGACCGACCGTACAACGCGCCAGCCAGCAGGCGTTGGACGGCGGGATGACGGTGAGCGGCGCTCTTGAAACGGCGGCGGCGATCTCGGCCCAGGTAGCGATTCCCATCGTTCTGATGACCTACTGCAACCCGGTGTTCCGCATGGGCATCGAACGCTTCGCCCAGCGCGCCGCTGCTGCCGGGGTGTCGGCGGTGATCGTGCCGGATCTGCCGATCGAGGAATCGGCCGACCTGGCGAGTCAGCTTTCGGCGAACGCCGTGCATTTGATCTACATGCTCTCGCCCACCTCCACCAAGGAGCGGATCACGCACACCGCCGCCGCTGCCTCCGGATTCATCTATTGTATGGCGGTGACCGGGGTGACCGGCGCCCGCGCCAGTCTGACCACGGGGCTGCCCGCCTTCCTTCAGCGCGTTCGCGCTCTTACCGATGTACCATTAGTCGTGGGGTTCGGCATTTCGCGCCCCGAGCATATCCGTGCCCTGGCTGGATTGGCGGACGGCGTGGTGGTGGCGAGCGCCCTGATCGATCTGATCGATCGCACCGAACCAGAGGGACGCGAAGCGGCAATCGAGCACTTTGTAAGGGAGTTAAGGGCATCATGCTCCGTTTCCTGACCGCGGGCGAGTCACACGGCCCGCAACTGACCGTCGTGGTAGACGGTTTTCCGGCCGGCGTGCCGGTGGACGGCGCGCTAATAGATGCTCAGTTGGTCCGCCGCCAACAGGGTCACGGGCGGAGCGAGCGCCAGAAGATGGAGCGCGATCACGCCGAAATCGTCGGCGGGGTGCGCGGAGGGCTAAGCCTGGGCGGACCGATTAGCCTGACTATCCTGAACCGAGTCTGGAAAGACTGGCAAGACCGCATGTCCGTCACTCCCGGCGACCTCGGCGAAGAAGTGACCAAGTTACGCCCGGGCCATGCCGACCTGGCGGGGACGCTCAAGTACGGCCATACCGACGTGCGGAACGTGCTGGAGCGGGCCAGCGCGCGCGAAACGGCGTCCCGCGTGGCGGTAGGGGCGCTGGCCAGCCTGCTGCTCGGTGAGTTCGGTATTTTTGTACACGGCCACACCGTGTCGATTGGACCGGAGCGCACCCAGCCGCTGCCCGATGCCTACCTTACCGGCCGACCGGGTCGGACGCCCTCAGCGGACTGGCAAACGCTGTGGGACGAGGTGGAAGCGTCTCCGGTACGCTGCGCCGACGCGGCGGCCGGTGCGAGGATGGTAGCGATCATCGACGAAGCCAAACGGGCCGGGAATACCTGGGGCGGTATCGCGCAGGTGATTGCGTTCAACGTTCCGGTCGGCCTGGGCAGTCACACGCAGTGGGACCGCAGGATGGACGGCGCCTTGACCGGCGCTTTGATGAGCATCCCCTCGGTCAAGGCAGTGGAGATTGGGGCAGGCTTTGCCTCGACCATGATCCCCGGCAGCGACGTACACGACGTTATTCAATACGAACGAGTCCAGGGCTGGGTGCGGCCATCCAATCGGGCCGGCGGCCTGGAAGGGGGCATGACCAACGGCGAGCCGGTGGTGGTGCAGGTCGGCTTCAAGCCGATCGCTACCATGCGCAGGGCGCTCCAATCGGCCGACTTGCGGACGGGGGAGCCGGTGGACGCTCATTACGAGCGTTCCGACACCTGCGTGGTGCCGGCAGGAGCGGTGGTGGCCGAAGCGATGGTGCGCTGGGTGCTGGCCGCCGCGCTGGTTGAGAAGTGCGGGGGTGACAGCCTGGACGAGATGCGGCGCAACTTTGACGGCTTTGTGGCACAGCAGCGAAGCCGCGTGGCCGCGGCAACTGAAAGAGGATAGGAGCGGCATGGCAGAGCAACCCCGCCAACGGATTTTCAGCGGTATCCAGCCCACCGGACACCTGCACCTGGGGGTGTATTACGGCGCCATGCAGAACTGGGTGCGCCTGCAGCACGAGTACGATTGTGTGTACTGCATCGTCGACCAGCATGCCCTGACCATAGGGTATGACACGACGGTCCTGCGGGAACGTATTCACGACGCGGCTTGCCTCTATCTGGCCAGCGGCCTGGACCCCAAGAACTGCATACTCTTCGTGCAATCGCACGTCCCCGAGCACACAGAGCTGGCCTGGTATCTGAGCACGATCGCCTCGCTGGGCCAACTAGAGCGGATGACCCAATTCAAGGACAAGGTAGAGCAGCACGGGGCGGCCAACCTCGGACTGCTCGCCTATCCGGTGCTGATGGCGGCGGACATTATTTTATATAAGGCCAACGCGGTGCCGGTGGGCGAGGATCAGACCCAGCATCTCGAGCTGTGCCGTGATCTAGTGGAGCGCTTCAATCGGCTGTTTGGCGATGTGTTCCCCGAGCCGGAGATCTTGCTCACCAGGGGCAAGCGGATCATAGGCCTGGACAATCTCGGCAAGATGAGTAAGAGTAAACCGGAGAACACGGCCATTTTCATGACCGACCCGCCCGAGGTGGTCTGGGAAAAGGTGCGGCCCGCCGTCACCGATCCGGCGCGCATTCGGCGCACCGATCCAGGCGACCCGAACAAGTGCCCGATTGGGCTGCTACACTTCGCGCTTTCCAGTCCGGAGGACATCGCCTGGGTACGGCATGGCTGCACCACGGCGGCGATCGGCTGCATTGATTGCAAGAAGAAGCTGGCCGAGAATATCGAGCATGAAATGGGGCCGATCCGCGAGCGTTTCTACGAACTGAAGCGCCGGCCCGACGAAGTGTGGGACATCCTGGAGGAGGGTGGCGCCCGCGCCCGCGCCATCGCGGACCAGACCATGGCCGAGGTTCGCGAGGCGATGGGTCTGGCATTGCCCCGGCGCGATTGAGCGGATACACGCGACGGGTCCTTGCCCAATCGGCTGTAGGATGTGGTAGTATTACGGGCACGGGGCGTGGCGCAGCCTGGTAGCGCGTCTGAATGGGGTTCAGAAGGCCGGAGGTTCGAATCCTCTCGCCCCGACCGCTTTCCACCAGAGAAAAGGAGCCTGTAACCCAGGCTCCTTCCTTGAACCACACATGGTCGGTGAGGGTAAGGCCGTCCAGGGTAGCCACCGGGGCCAGCATAATCGTGGGTTCCACGACGTTGGCCCAGCCGACGTGATGGCCGCGCTTAGCGACTGTACCGCGAATGGTGAGCCGTTGGCCGGTGAGCGGTGCCAGTTCGGTACGCATGGGGGAAACTCCTTTTCTCTGCTAGGGATTGGCGGAAGAATCCTAAAAATACGGAAAATGGGCGGGCAGCGGGCCAAGCGTGGTAGCTATCCTCCCGGTCGCAGCTTCCGATGTCGCCCGGCGCCACTGTTAGGCGGGCGCCTGCTCGGTTTGACCTACGCCGGGGTGGGCCACGCTTGCCCGCTCTCCCTCACGTGAGGGCTACCGTACCGGCTACCACCCCCTTTCCGTGTGCCCCTGATGCCGACGCCGCGGCACATGCGCTCGGCTCGCCCGCGTCTGCATCGCCGCGTAGCGGTTCCAGGCCAGTGCCCGCAAGGATTCGCGGGCCGGAACCAGAATGGCCGCTATCTCCCGGTCAGTCTCCAGCGTGGCCGCTACCAGGCGGTCGAGGGCATCGGCCAGCGCCCTTGGGGGGTCAAGTCCATCACCGTGCCGGTCGTTGCGGTCGGTACCATCGTCACATCCTCCAGTCTGGGGCAGGGCCGGAATGGGTACCGGCCCTGCCAGGTTCATTTAGGCGTAGAGGGCATCCAGCGGGGAAGGGATGTGCAGGGCAACGAAGGTACCGACCGGCTGGGTGAAGGAAGCGGCCGTTGTGGCCGCCTCCTTTCCCTTCTCGGTGCCGCGAATGGGGGTCACGTGGGCGGCGATGGCCTTGGCGGTCACGGCGGCGTGCTTGCAGATGCGATGGTTGCGACCAGCGGCGCAATTGCAAGTCAGGTCGGACCAACCGGCGCCTACCACGCTCACGGTGTAGGACTTCACGGCCCAGGAACCATCGGCGTTCTTGAAGGGGATGAGCTTTTCGGCC
>JAICHN010000027.1 GCA_025924845.1 Chloroflexota bacterium
AAATAGTCTTTCAGGGCCGCCTGTTCCTGAGCACGAAGCGACGTTAAATCGACGATACGGATCCCTTGCTCGGCCAGGGCCGGCGCAATCTCCTTGGTAAAGAGCGCTCGTTGCTCAATGCTGAGCGGCTCACTGGCCAGGCGGAGCGCTTGCAGTTGCTCGCTGACGGTCAGGCCGTCGGGCGCCGCTTCGGTGACGCCGGATTGCAATTGCTCCTTCAGGCCGGAGACGCGGATCATGTAGAATTCGTCGAGATTCGAATTGTAAATGGAGAGGAATTTTACGCGCTCCAGCAGCGGATGGCGCGGATCGGCGGCCTCTTCCAGAACCCGGCGATTGAACTCGATCCAGCTCAACTCACGGTTAATGTAGAGGTCGGGGCCGCCAAGGTCACAGGGCGCGGGCATAACCGGTGTACCGTCAGGCGTGAGGATGCTCGGGGCAGGGGTACGTGCCGGCGCCGGATCCACTATCGGCCGCGGAATTGCCATGAGAAACCCCTCCAAACCCTCCATGGAACGCCCCTACCAATACGCAAGCAGTCCATCGCGCACGTCGCCCAGATCCTCTTGCCTGGAGTACATCCGTGCCGTATCTTTCACCTTATCATGATAGCAAGCACGTCGCGCCTCCGCTTTCTGGATGGGGTCTTCGGTGACGGCCGCTGGTCCCTACAGATCCAGTATGTCACGCTCGTCTTCCGCCTGCTCCTGGCGGTGGTGTTTCTGATCGCCGGCGCCAGCAAGATTGCCCATCCCTGGGTATTCGTCCACACGGTCGAGGGCTACAGGATGCTGCCCGGATCGTTGGCGCGGCCCTTCGGGCTGGCCCTCCCCTGGGTTGAGGTGCTCCTTGCCCTCTACCTGCTCGTGGGCCTCTTTACCCGCGTGGCGGCGGTGGTGATGGGCGCCGTGCTGGTGATGTTTTTGTTCGCGCTCGGCGTCCAACTGGCGCACGGCCATACGGGTGATTGTGGGTGCGTGGTGGGGATCACTAATCCTGTGATCACCGCTTTCGTGGGCGGCAACACGATTGGCGCCTTCGATCTGGTCCGCGACGCCGTCCTGCTCCTGATGGCCGCCACCATCGCTCTCACGCCTCGTCCCATCCTGGCCGTGGACGCCTTGCTCCGCGCCCGCCGTGAGGCGCTCGATTACGACGACGAGGACCTGGCCGAGGCGCCACTCGCCTGAGCCGGTCTCCGGCTATCTAAATCCTTTATTGCCCGGTTCGGGGCGCCTGGCGTCTCAGGATCGGCTTGCCCTCCGTCACCCGCACCAGCAGCACCACCGTGGCCACGGCCACGACCAGGAAGGCAATGAGCTTTGAGGTGCGGGAGAGTGTGAGATCAATGGCCCCCAGGGCGATACAGATCGCATAAAATGAGAGCACGATCCGCCGCGTGCTCATGCCACGGTCGAGCAGGCGATGATGGAGGTGCTCGCGGTCGGCGCCGGCGACGCTTTTCCCCTGGGAGGGGCGGCGCACGAACACCCAGGCGATGTCGAGAATCGGCACGGCCAGAATGAGGAGAGCGGTGCCGATTTTGGCCGGCCCCAGAATGGCGAGCGCACCCAGGGTAAAACCGGCGAATTGCGCTCCGCAGTCGCCCATGAAGATACGGGCAGGGGGCCAGTTGAACACCAGAAACCCGATCAGCGCCGCGGCCAGAAGGAGTGCCGGCAGCACGAGCACCTCGCTCCCCACCAGGGGACCGGATCCCTGGTCGTGGATGCGCCCGCTCCAGATAGCGAGAAGGATGGCGGCGATCGCCGTCACGCCGCCTGCCAGCCCATCCAGGCCATCCAGGAAGTTGACCGTGTTCATCATGCCCACGATCCAGAACAGGGTAAAGCCGATCGCCACGGGCGGCGCCAGAAGGATTTGCAAATGTTTTTCCGGATGGGCATAAAAAAAGTGGTTGGCCAGCGGATTGGAGATGCCCCGTACGGGGGCCAGACCGCCGATCAGCGCGGTCGCCGCCGCCGCGATCTGACCCACAAAGTGGACGGCCGGACGGAGATCGAAGATGTCGTCGAGCACGCCGACGGCCACGGCTACGGCGCCGCCCAGGAGCAGCCCGTGCAGTTGGAACATGAGATGCCCGGCATCGATGGAAACGCCGCTCAACGCGTCGCGCCGGCTGCCCGCCAGCGGCTCCAGGACGATCATGCCGATCGTGAAGGCCAGGTAAAAGGCCACGCCGCCCAGCAACGGCACCCGATCGCGCCGCGTATCGCGATCGCGATCGCCCGGCGAGAGGATGCCGGCGCGGCGGGACAGGGCGCCCAGCAGCGGCGTAAGGGCCAGGGCGAGCGTGAAAACGGCGGCGGCCGCTACGGTCAGTTGCAGCCAAATGTGCGCGGCGCCAAAGGCGCGATACAGCAGATCCACCCGCCTCGTCTTTCCCCAGGCCCGGGAGCATGGGCCGGCGCCGGGGAGCATCGTTCGCCCCCTCTCCGCGCCGATCTTACCCCAATTGCCTTATTTGACACCACTGAAAGGCTGTGCATATCATGGGACAAGGGCGAGAGCCTACCTCACGCTTCTCTTCAGCCCGGGCATCGTATACGCTATACCATGGTTGGGGGAAGTGTCGGAATTGGCAGACGGGCATGACTTAGGATCATGTGCAGCAATGCGTGAGGGTTCGAGTCCCTCCTTCCCCACCGCCGTTCCCCGGATGTGACGTTTTTCCCCGGTAGTTTTGTTAGTAAGGTCGGTCGCCCGTGAGGGTTGAAGTTGAGCATCTCCCCCAGAGCCAGGTACAGCTCCAGATAGAAATTGATCCCGAAATGCTGAGCGGGGCCATGGACAAGGCCTACCAGCGACTGGCCGGACGCTACCGCGTCCCCGGTTTCCGTCCCGGCAAGGCACCCCGCGCCGTCCTGGAGCGTGCCATTGGCCCCGAGACGCTCCTCAGCGAGGCGACGGACATTTGCATGAATGATGCCTACGCCAGGGTGCTGAAGGACTATGATCTCCATCCGCTGGGCCAACCCGAAGTGGAATCGCCCAATCCGGATGAGACGGATCCGGATAAGCCGCTAACCTTTACCGCCAAGGTGTATGTGCGCCCCCACGCGGAGGTGGGCGATTATCGCTCCCTGCGCATTGCCCCCCAAATCCCCGAGGTGTCGACCGAGGAGGTCGATAACGTGCTGCGGCGCGCACTCGAGCAGCAGGCTCCCTGGGAGCCTGTCGAGGAAGGACCGGCCCAGCCCGGAGATCTGACTACGTTGCGCCTCGTGGCCTCCGTGGAGGACGAGACGCTCGTCGATCAGGACTCGTGGGAGTATAGGCTTTCTGCCGAAGAATCGCCCGATCTGCCCATCCCCGGCCTCTCCGATCTGGTGATCGGTATGCAGGCCGGCGAGATCAAGGATGCCACGCTCGATCTGGGGGCGGATTATACCCCCGCCGAGTATGCCGGTAAGCAGATGACCGTCCATATCGAGGTGCTCCGTATCGATCGCAAGACGGTACAGGAGCTGGATGATGCGTTCGCTCAGACCTTCGGCAACTACGATACGCTTGAGGAACTCCGTACTACCCTCAAGCAATCCATGGAAACCCAGGCGCGCAATCAGGCCATGGATGCTTATGTCGAGGATGTGGTACGGCAAGTGGTCGATCTGTCCCCGGTGGAAGCACCCCCGCCCCTGATCGAGCAGGAGTTGGATGAGATGATGCATCGGCTCCAGGAAAACGTGGAGCACGAGCGTCGGATCTCCATGGACAGTTATCTGCGCGTGGTCGGGAAGACCCTCGAGGAACTCCGCGAGGAAGCACGGCCCACCGCCGAGCAGCGGGTGCGCGCCGATCTGGTCCTCGAAGCCGTCGCCGACGCCGAGCAGGTGGAAGTGCCGGAGGCGGAGGTTGAGGCCCAGGTCCGCCAGGTTGCCTCGTCGGCTACGCTCAGCAGCAAAGAGAAGCGGCGACTGCTTACCTCCGAGGAGTTGCGGCGGCGTATCACCCGCCGACTCCGCAAGAGCTACACCATCAATCAGTTACTTGAATTGACCAAGACGCCGTCGGACGAGACCACCGCCGACGGCACCGGATCGGCAGCCGAGGAAAGCGCGCCCGAGCGTGACGCCTCCGCGACCCAATCCGCGCTGCCGGTCGAGGACGCGGTGCCCGTCGGCGTGGAGACGCCGACGGATCAGCACACTGAAGAGGAGAACTAACCATGGGCCTGGTACCGATGGTCGTCGAGTCCACCAATCGAGGCGAACGGGCCTACGATATCTTTTCGCGCATGCTCAAGGATCGGATTATCTTCATTACCACGCCGATCGAGCCTCAGATGGCCAGCCTTGTCGTGGCCCAGCTGCTGTTCCTGCAAAGCGAAGATGCCGAACGCGACATCAGCATGTATATCAGCAGCCCCGGTGGTCACGTTACCGCCGGTCTGGCCATCTACGACACCATGCAGCAGATCAAGCCTGACGTCGCTACCTACTGCATGGGAATGTGCGCCAGCATGGCCTCCGTCCTCCTCGCCGCCGGCGCCAAGGGGAAGCGCTACGCACTGCCCAATTCGGAGATTATGATTCATCAGGGCAGCGCGGGCTTCCAGGGCGCCACGCCCGACATTGAAGTGCAGTCGCGCTGGATTCTGCGCTCAGTGCGCCGCTTGAATCAGATTCTGGCCCATCATTGTGGGCAGACCTACGAAACGATCAATCATGACACTCAGCGTGACTTCTTTATGACCGCCAAGGAAGCCAAAGAGTACGGTATAGTGGACGAAGTGCTCGTCAATGCCGATTTTCCGGAGCTCGCGGAGGACTAAGCGCCATGGCCAACACGAAGCCGCCCCGCGTCCAGTATCGCTGCTCGTTCTGCGGCAAAAGCCAGGAGCAAGTCCACCGGCTTATCGCGGGGCCCGGCGGTGTTTATATCTGTGACGAGTGTATCGACCTCTGTCGCGAGATTATCGAGGAGGAGCAGGCGAACGCGCCCAAGCAAAAGCTCCCCATCACCAAGATCCCACCGCCCAAACGCATCTTCGAGCAACTCAATCAATATGTGGTTGGGCAAAACCGCGCCAAGCGGGTGCTCTCCGTCGCCGTCTATAACCACTACAAGCGCGTGGCGGCCGGCATGCAAATCGACGATGTGGAACTGGGCAAGAGTAATATCCTCCTGGTCGGTCCTACCGGCTGCGGCAAGACTTTGCTGGCTCAGACGCTGGCCCGCATCCTCGACGTGCCGTTTTGCATCGCCGACGCCACCGCCCTCACCGAGGCCGGCTATGTGGGCGAGGACGTGGAGAATATCCTCCTCCGTTTGATCCAGGCCGCCGATTTCGATATTCCGCGCGCCGAGAAGGGCATCGTCTATATCGACGAGATCGATAAGATTTCGCGCAAGTCCGATAATCCCTCGATCACGCGCGACGTTTCCGGAGAAGGCGTACAGCAGGCCCTGCTCAAGATTATTGAAGGCACCGTGGCCAACGTGCCGCCCCAGGGTGGCCGGAAGCACCCCCATCAAGACTTCATCCAGATTAACACCTCCAACATTCTCTTCCTCTGCGGCGGAGCGTTCGAGGGCCTGGAGAAGATTATCGATTCACGGGTCAACAAACATCGCCGGCTCGGCTTCCGCGCTCCCGAAAACACCGAGGAGATCTCGCCCGCCCAGCGTCACGTGATCCCCGAGGATCTGCTGGCCTACGGCCTGATCCCCGAGTTCGTCGGCCGCCTTCCGGTGGCCGTCATGCTGGAGGCGCTGGACGAGGATACCCTGGTCAAGATCATGACCGAGCCCAAGAACGCCATCGTCAAGCAATACAAGAAGTTCTTCGACCTCGATAAAGTGGAACTTGTATTCACCCAGGAGGCGATTCGCGCCACCGCTCGCGAGGCGCTCAAGCACAAGACCGGCGCCCGCGGCCTCCGCACCATCGTGGAGGAAGTGCTGCTCGACGTGATGTATGAGATTCCATCGCGTCAGGACATCCGCCGCTGCAAGATCACCGAGAAGGTTATCCTCAAAGAGGAGACGCCTACTCTGGAGCCGATTCGTTTGCCCTCGCGCGGCGACGACGAGGAACTGCTTGTCCAGGACGAGCCGGCCTGATTCCGTTTTTGCTAAGCAAGAGCCTCCCCTGGTCCGCCAGGGGAGGCTTTTCCTTTGCCCCTTGCCCAGGGGTGTATAACGAACGTAGGAACGGTGATTCCTCACTTGTAGTGTGAAAGGATCCGCAAGATGGCGAACCGTAGGCGGCTGCTCCGCCTGGCCGGGACATTGGCGCCCATGCTCATCACCCTGCTCGGCCCTCTGGGCGGCGCGGCACGGGCCCAGCATGACGCGGTCGGCTCGTGCCTGGGCAAGGTAAAGGTCAGCCCCAACCCCGTGCATGTAGGTGCCTGGCTTACCGTGACCGGCTCGCACTTCTCGTGCAAAGACATGGCCAACGTGGTATATCCGGTGGTGGCGGTGATTATTTTCCAGCCCAAGCACGGCTTCGCGATTTATAATCCTCACGTGCATCACGGCAGCTACACGGTGCATGTGCGCTTCCCGGCCAAGCTGATGAACGTGGGAGCGATCAGCGGGAAGCCGGCTAAGTCCGTGGCCGCCCGTCCCGGCCGGTACTATGTTGATGTGCGGCCCTCCGACGTATCGGTGGATCCCTCGGTGGCGCTGGCCCACTTCACGGTAAAGAGCTAAAGAAGGGTATTCGCCGGCGTCTCGCGCCGGCGAATGAGAAGGAGTAACCATGGCCCTGTTTCTGGCCAAGACGGATCCGGAGACCTACTCGATCGATGATCTGGAGCGAGACGGCACGACGGTCTGGGACGGCGTGCATAGTCCGGCTGCTCTGCAGGCGATCAAGGCCATGGCGCCCGGCGATCGGGTGCTGATCTATCACAGCCAGGGTCAGGCCAAGATCCTGGGTCTGGCCGAGGTCACCTCCACGCCCAGGCCCGACCCCAATGACGCCAAGAGCTGGGTAGTGGACCTGCGCTTCGTCAAGCGTCTGACCACGCCGGTCACCCTGCAAGAGATCAAGGCCACCCACCAATTCGACGATTGGGCTCTGGTCCGTCAAGGCCGCCTCTCCACGATGGGCGTTCCGGATAGCTTTGGCGAGTGGCTGAGGGAGCGCGGGGTTCTGTGAGAATAGTATCTTTTTCGTGAGAGGCGGCAAGCCATGCCGGATGATGTGCATGCATGAGCAGTATGAGATACCGGCACAAACAACGGGGCGTACGCGCAACGACCTAATGGTGGAGGCGCTGCGCCGCGCGGCCGAGCAGCAGCTTCACGAGCTTGCCCTGATCCAGGAGGGGCTATCCCAATCCCGCGCCGGGCTGGGTATCCCGATCGAGGCTGTAGTGGCGCGGTTCAAGGCCGAAGGCATACTGCCGGCCGACTTTGCGCTTTGGACGAACACGGATCGAACCGGCGCGTGAGGGTTGTCACCATGCCCGCCGCGCAAGACGACCGGCGCGCCTCGTACGCCCACATGATACGCTGGAACCGTGAAAACAGGGAGGAGCAGCGGCATGAGTCTACCGGTCTCCCGATGGGTAAGTCCCCACGAATACTAGGATTGAGCCTCGACTTCTCCACCATCTACGAGGACGTGGACTGGAGCATGGCTCCTGGGAGGTGACTGATTCTCGCATCATGCGCCGGACGAAATCCGCGATTCTTGATGCCGACCATGAATCGGTTTAGCTGCTACCGAGACGAATCCAGGTCAGCCTGAAGGCGCGCTAACTGCTCACGGAGCCGCGCGTTCTCGGCTTCGGCGCTATCGGCCCGTGCCGCTTCCATCCTGACCCGTGCCGCCTCGCGCTCGGCCCGCGCTTGCTCCATGGCCGCGCGTTCGACGGGGGTGGGCACGAGGCGGCCCGTCGCTCGCTCCCGCAGACGCAGCAAGTAGCCGTCGATGAGCCACTCATACTCGGGCAGGGTCACGCACCGTACGGCTCCGTCCTCCTCGGCCGTCACCCGCTCGTAACGGCCGAACGCCGTGAGCCCATGCACCTGCAACCGAGGCGACAGCAGTTCGCCCAGGGGGTCGAACTGCACGTACTCGCGCACTCCCAGGGCTGCGTAGTCGGTCTTCTTCCCCGCACTGTCGCGGTCCTTGGTGCTGGGCGAGGCGCCTTCATAGACGAGATCCGGCATCTTCCCCTCATCCCAGAGCCGATATTGGCGGCGGGGCACCTCGTAGACCGGATCGAGCGGGCCCACGCCGCGGGCCAGGAACACGTCGGGAGTAAGATGCCGCCGCCAGTTCCGAGCATCAAGCAGGATCATCAATTCCACCGCCACGGTGTCGTCCGGAGCGACCACCGCTTCCAGGAGCATCGCCACGGTACGCTGGGCCCGCTCGTGCTGAGTGGAGGGCATGGTGCGGTTCCCGCTTTGCGGATAGTCCCGAATATCGGGGCGGTGGGAAGCGACTCGACTGGGCATCGTAGCCATGGCAGCCTCACAATGATGTATGTGTCGGCGAAGGACAGGAACTGCTGCTTGAGGCCGGGGTGGCCTCCGCGTAGAAAAGCGATGCAGGTATCGGTATCGAGCAGGTATGTCACGCAATCTCGTCTCGTTGCTCGTACGTGCCCTGGGGGTGGCGCACAAAGTCCCTATCAGTGAGCGACCCATAGGTCCGCCCGATGAAATCACTCCAGGGCTCGGTCGAGAGCGGTTCGCTCTCATCCTCATTGATCGTCACCACCGCGCGGTGCCGTCCCGGTGTGAGGGCAAGCGGTTGATCGACACGCGCCACGCCCTGTCCAGCGACAATGAGCGTTGCTTCAAATGATTGCATGTCAAATCTCCTTCCTCCGCGGTTGCCTGTCCCAGCAGGCTTCTCAAGTATACCCCGCCCGCTTTTCAATAACATTACCGCTACACCCCAAACACCTTCAGCACCTCGTCGCCGTAATGATTGATCACCTTCACGGCGAACTTGCCGGACTCCGGCCGCTCGAACGGTCGGCTTATCGTGCTGTACAGACTGCTCCAGGCTGCTTAGCCTACGTCTCCGTTCTCCAACTTGTCTTGAAACCCAGCGAGCGATTGAGAGCAAAAGGATCAAGGCAGCGTATCGAGAACGTTTTACAAACATCCGGAATCTTCCGATTCTGCCGCGTTTTCGCGGGCCTCGACACCTCGGTTGTAACGACACAGCGATCAGGTCCGGCTAGAGCGTATGCGACCAAGAACGGGTCGCGGCCAAGTTGCTCCAACTCATCATCCGCGAGATCCGGAGCGTAACCAACCGGCCGATACGACCCGCTGTACAATCTGAGGATCTACTTCCTCATTAAGCGACAATGCGGCGACGATGTCAGCGTTCTTTAGCCAATCGAGGGGTGCCTCCTATGCGTCGCGCGGCGCGGGCTTTGCTCCGCCTATCCCCAGAATCTTTCCAGAGGCGCCGATGCTCAGGATACTTCCCGCGCTGCCTATACTGAGGATGCTGCCCGCGCTTCCGATGCTCAGCATACTGCCGGAACTGCCAATACTGAGGAAGCTACCGGCGCTGCCCAGGCTCAGCACGCTGCCGATACTGCCAATACTGAGGATGCTGAAGGCGCCGGCAATGGAAAAGATGCTTCCGATGCTCAGGACGCTGCCATGGGAGAGCAGCGAACGCCGTCTTCGCCGTCTTCTCGTCGCGTCTTGTCCGCCGATCATCACAGCCATTACCGTCTCCCAACTAAGTGTTGCTCCCAAGCCTTAGTTGCCGGCAATCCCTCCACCAGCCGATCAAAGATATCCTTTCCCTCGTAATGAGAGGATTTTCTTGCACGTATCCCTGGCCGCCATCGATCAGGCGCCCGCGGCGAAGCTTGTGCCCACCGGCAGCGGCGGCAGGCCGAACAGATCGAGGACGGTGGCGCCCAGATCGGCGAAGCAGGTGCGGGTGCCGATGTTCGTACCCGCGGGAAGGCGATAGCCCTGGCCAAGCAGGGGCACGAACTCGCGGGTGTGGTCGGTGTGCGGCACCACGGCGGAGGGATCCACCCCGTGGTCGCCCGTGATCAGCAGCGCGTCCTCTGGACCGAGCAGCGCGGTTATTTCGGGTAACACGGTATCGAAGGCAGCCAGGGCGTCGGCATAGCCCTGGGGATCCTTGCGATGTCCGTAGACCATGTCGAACTCGATCAGATTGACGAAAATCAGCGCTTGCTCGTCCTGACGAAGCAGGTTCAGCATTTCGGCGATCGCTCCGGAATTGTTCAGGGCATGGAGGCTGCTCGTAATACCGCGTCCGGCGAAGATGTCGGAAATCTTGCCTACTCCGCGCACCGGGAAGCCGGCCGAGGTTATGACGTCCAGGGCGGTAATGCCGGGCGGCGGCAGCGCCCAATCACGGCGGCCCTCATTGTCGCGCGTATAGGCGCCGCGCTTGCCCACGAAGGGCCGGGCGATCACCCGGCCCACCGCGTCTTCGCCGGTGAGGGCGACGCGCATCTCCTCGCAGATGCGGTAGAGCTCACCCAGGGGAATCACCTCCTCGTGCGCCGCTACTTGCAGCACGCTGTCGGCCGAGGTATAGACGATGGGCTTCCCGGTACGCACATGCCTATATCCCAACTCGGCGATAATCTCGGTGCCCGAGGCAGGTTTATTGCCCAGCACGCCTCGCCCGGAAATGCGCTCGAACTCGGCAAGCACCGCTGGGGGAAAACCATGGGGGAACACCGGCTGCGGCGTCTCGCTGATCACCCCCATCATCTCCCAATGCCCGGTCACCGTGTCCTTGCCGTTGGAGGCTTCCTGTAGGCGTCCATAGACTCCCGTAGGGGCCGGATCGGGCGGTACGCCCTTGATGGGAGTGAGATGCCCCAGGCCCATTCGTCCCAGGTTAGGGAGGGTCATGCCGCCGATCGCTGCCGCCGTGTTGCCCAGCGAGTTCGCCCCGGCGTCACCATAGGCGTCCGCGTCGGGCGTCGCGCCACAGCCCACGCCATCCAGCACGATGATCGTCACCCGGTGGGCCGACGCGCCGTTCATGCGCGGATCACCGCCAGCACTTCATCCCGCTTCCGCTCCATCAACTCCCGCGAATCGGCCTCCACGTTCAGGCGCAGCAGCGGCTCGGTATTGGAGGGGCGGAGATTGAACCACCAGTCGTCGTACTGCACGGTCAAGCCATCCAGATCGTCCTGCCGGCCATCGGCGAAGCGCTCGCGCACCGCCTGAATGCGGGTCTGAATGTCACGCACCTCGCTGTTCACCTCACCGCTGCGCACCCGTGTGCCAAGGGCGCCAATCAACTCACTGACCGGCTTCCCCTCACGGGAGACGAGCTCCAGCACCACCAAGAGGGCGATCAGGCCGGAATCGGCGTAGAAGTTGTCGCGGAAGTAGAAGTGGCCGGAATGCTCGCCGCCGAAGATGGCGTTCAGTTCGCGCATTCGGGCCTTGATGAACGAATGGCCCACCCGTGTACGTACCGCCGTGCCGCCCAGCTTCTCGATCAGTTCGGGTACGCTTCGGGAACAGATCAGGTTGTAGAGGATGGTCGCGCCCGGATTACGCGCCAGCAAGCTCTTCGCCACCAGCGCGGTCACCATATCGCCGCCTACCAGATCGCCGTGCTCGTCGGTGATGAACATCCGATCGGCGTCGCCGTCGAAGGCCACTCCCATGTCGGCGCCGTCCTCACGTACGGCCCGCTGCACATCGACCATGTTCTTCGCCTCGATCGGACTGGCCGGGTGGTTGGGAAACCGCCCGTCGAGGTCGAAAAAGAGGGCGCGGTAGGTGCAAGGGAGGCGGCCCATCACCTCGGGCACTACCAGGCCGGCCATACCGTTCCCGGCGTCGATGCAGAGGCGGAGCGGCTTTACGGCGCCGGGGTCGATGAAGCTGAGCGCGTGGGCCGCGAAATCGGCCAGCACGTCGCGCTTATGCACCGTCCCCGTGTGTTCCTTGGCGGGCAGCCGCCCCCTGACCGCTATGTCGCGGATCTCAGCCAGCCCGGTCTCCGAGCTGATTGGCTGCGCCTGCTCCCGACAGAGCTTGAAGCCGTTGTATTGCGCTGGATTATGGGATGCGGAGACCATCACGCCGGCAGGATAGCCGAACTTGCCGACCGCGAAATAGAGTTCATCGGTGCTGGTAAGGCCCAGGTCAATCACATCGGCCCCCTGTTCCGTCATGCCCTTGATCAGGGCGGCGGCCAGGGCGGGGCCGGAAACGCGCATATCCCGACCTACGGCGATTTGGGGCACGCCAAGATGGTGGATGATCGCCCCCCCGATCGTATGGGCTGCCTCCTCATCCAGGGTGTCCGGATAGATGCCGCGCACATCGTAGGCGCCGAAAATGGCCGGATCGATCATTGGCTTCACCCTTCAATTGATCATTCATGCGGCGGCAGCCGCTAGGCTGCCTTCCTGTTCATGATAGGGCGTGCCGGCCTAGTATGCCCAAGGCGGCAGTACAGGCGCGCCTCACCGTGGATACTGTTGGCGAAATTGCCTGGGAGCGCTCCGAAGCCGGCGTTCGTGCCGATTTGCCGACAGTATCGCGTTTGCGGTCGATGCCGCGTTGTAGGAGCGCCGGTCTCCAGGCTCGCTTGGTGCGGCCGCGAGTCGTCCGGTAAGGCGTGCCCGCGAAGCCGGTTGGCAGCCTCCGGCGTCCAACCGCCGCGCCCCGCATACAGCCGGCGCCTGCCCTTTTGTTCGGGCCTCAGATCGGTGTTTGCAGCAGGCGCCGCCGGTCATGAACGATCGTGGCCACTTGCTCAATCTGGGCTTCCAGCCCCACGTACAACTCACCGGAATGCCAGGCATTGGCCGTGAGTTCTCGTACCGTCCGGGCCAGTTCCTCGATCCGGCCAACCAACGCCCGGTCAAATTGCAGCAAGTTCTCCAGCAAGGATCGCTCGTCCCGCCAGCGCCACCAGGTACGATCCTGCGTGGGTACCGGCATGCCCCGGATCTCGGCGGCCAGGGTAGAAAGGCGCTCACGAACCTGGCCGATTTCCCGCAGCCGCTCCATGCTCTCAGGCGGCGGGAACGGCTGCTCACGAGTTCCCGGCGGCACGTAGCGGTGCTGGTACTCTCCTTGCAAGGCGCCCAGCGCATTCGCGGCCAGACCCAGCGTTTCGGCCGCCTTCTGCCGCACCAGAAGGTCATCCGCCCGCATTTGGTTCTTGATGTTATAGAAGTTGTATCCATAGCCGGTCAGCAGCAAATCGAGCTGTTGCAGCACGGGGTTGGTGATTTCCTCGCCGCTCATGGCCGGTCACTACTTCTGAACGAGGACGGAGCCGGCGCCTGCGGTGCGGGTAGCGGAGCCGGCTGCCGCGGGGCGGCCGGCGTGGAGGGCTCTCCATGCGCCGCCACATAGTGGTCCGCCGACAGCATGGGATTCACGCCGCTGATGTTGAACGGGGCGCCCACCGCCATGTTCGGCGCGCTGACCGTGCCGTGCTGGGCCATCAGCATGGCCGTGTAGTAACGAACCGCATCAAGGGGATTTAGTCCGAATGCCTTGAGGGCAATCAGCGCCTTCATCCGTTCGTCGCGCGGAAACACCAGCACTTTGACCGAATCCACGGTCAAACCATAGCCGGAAAGGAACTGTTGCAGATGGTTGGAAACCAGCAGGGTGATGTCATGCAGTTTCTCATTGACGGACTCCAACGGGGTAATCTGCACGATCTGGTTGATCGCCTGCTCCACCACCGGGCCGGCATACATATTCACATCTTCCCTGGTTAAGCCGTGCCCTTTATACGGCATATGCTGAATCAACTTTACCGCGTCCTCTCCCGTTTCGACGTGAACATAATAGTCCACGCCGTAGGCCATTTCGGCCATTTCCCTGGAATAGGCGGTACCCGCGTCCTTGATCACCATCTTGCTTCGGCTAACATACAGGGCCTCATATTGCCAGGGGCTGGCCCCGCCGTACCACGACTGTACGATGGAGCCGAAAAGGAGCCGTTGCGGCGTGGACACGGTATATTGGCCTGTCTCGTAGACGTTGAGGATCGCTCCACGGGATTTCAGGATGCAAAAGTGGTTGCTTTCAACCGTGAGCAGCGAGCCGTTGATGATATCGTCGTGCGGGTAATGCCACATCAGCAAGTCCTGACCCATAATTTCTTCACCCTCGGCGGTGAGGGTGGAAACGACCTGCCGTACCGCCATCGATCGTACTCCTTCTTGAATTGCCGCAATAAATCCGTCGTGGATCCCCAAGCATCGCGCGTCCGCTTCGCCGGCGCCTGGGTGCAGCGTAGCACGACGGTGGGTCCGCCGCTACATCATGCCAAAGATCCTGCGCATAAAATTCGCATGGAAGACCAGACAGGGCAGGAATGCGCGAACGCCCGTGCGCGCATTCCTGCGCTGGCCGGCGGGCGTACCTGCGGAGGCTGTGTATTCTGTTACACTGGCCGCAGACTAGGGCCGTGCCTGTCGTTGCTCTGTATCCCAGGGAGTTCGCAACGTCCTATGGTTCGATTTCGTCTCACCCGTCTTGCCCTGGCCGGCGCCGTGGCTTGCCTGGGCCTTGTGCCGTCCGCGACGCCCAGTCACGGCGCGGCCTCGAATGTCACCGCATTGCCTACCCCCCTGCAGTTGGACCATCTGGTGACCACAACGCTCCGCCCGCCCCGCAATCTCTATGCGATCACGGAGCGCCTGAAGCTGCATACCACGACTCCGATCGATCCCCTGGTCAACGCCAAGCCCACCAATTACCCGGTCGGGTATAGCGCTACCTTCTATATCGCCAACGACGGCAACAACGGCTACATGGTGGAGCACGCGACCATTGCCTATAAAACGGCGCATGTCTATTACTACGTGCAAAACGGCACGCATGTCGATATGGCCGCCCTCATCCGTTCCGCCACCACCTTCGAGCAACATACCTATCCCACCGATCACGCGGCATTCGGTACCGAGTGGACGCCGGGCGTTGATAACGACACTCATATCACGGTGTTCAACGGGAACGTGCCCGGCGTCGGTGGCTATTTTTCGGCCGAGGATCTCTATCCCCGCGTGGTCAATCCCTATAGTAATCAGAGAAAGATCATCTATATCAATCTTGGCGCGGAGGAGCCCGGTGCCTCCGGCTATGATTCGGTGCTGGCCCACGAGTTCCAGCACATGATCCATTTCCATCAGCATCCGGCCGATGAAGCATGGATCAACGAGGGCAGTTCAATGCTGGCTCAGGTGATCAACGGCTACTCCGCCGATGGACTGGATCAGGACAAGGCCAACTCGCCGGATACGCAGCTCGATTCTTTCGACTACGCCAACTTCGGCCCCTACTATGGCGGCGGCTACCTCTGGCTCCTCTATTTCTACGAGCAGTTCGGCGGTACGCGCGCCACCCGCGCCATCCTCTCCGACGCCGGCCTCTCCAATATGGCCCTGTTCGACGATGTGCTGGCGCGCCTGCATACCGGCCTGACCAGTACGCAGGTGTTCGCCAACTGGCTGGTCGCCAACTTCCTGAACGACCGTACGCTGGACGGCGGCATCTACGGCTATAGTCATTCCACGATCCATTCCGCCATCCTACCGGCCACCCCCCTGGCTCTGCCCTTTAGCCGCCATCTCACCATGCATCAATACGCCGCCAACTACGTGGATATCGCCCAGACGAACGGCAAGCCGTTCACCCTCACCTTCGCCGGCACACCCACCGTCCCCCTGTTGAACACGACGGCTCCCCCGCAGGGCTTCTGGTGGAGTAATCGAGGCGACAGCGTGGATACCACGCTCACCCTCCCGCCGCTCGACTTGAGCCGGGTCTCTCACGCCACGCTCCGCTACTCCTTGTGGTACGACCTGGAGCGGGATTACGATTACGGCTATGTGGAGATCTCCACCGATGGCGGTGCTACCTGGTACGCGCGGCGCACCGCGCATACGACGAGCAGCAATCCCAATGGCGCGAATATCGGCAACGGCTATACCGGCAGCAGTTGCTCAGCGAGCAATCGGGCCCAGGGTTGCTGGGTGCCGGAAAGCCTCGATCTCTCGCCCTACGCCGGCAAACGGATTTTGGTGCGTTTCGAGCAGGTAACCGACGACGAAGTGAATAAGCAAGGAATCGCGGTGGCGCACGTGCGTGTGCCCGAAATCGGCTTTCACGGCGATACGACCGGTGCCGGTTGGCAGCCCGCCGGCTGGGTGCGCGCCGGAAACACCCTGGCCGAGCATTGGTTGGTGCAGGCCATTGTCTATCGGCCTGAAGGAATCAAGGTGGTGCCTATGCGCGTGGGCGCGGACGGTACCGGTACGCTCCCTATCTCCGCCGGCTCAACGCGGGTGGTGGTGGTAGTATCGCCGGTAGCGCCGCTGACGACCGTAACCAATACCTACACGCTCAGTGGCGGATCGTAACCGCGGCCCCCGATCCCGGAGCGGCCGTCTTATGCCGGCCGCCCTTCTGGCGATCCTGCTGTTCCTATTCGTCGCGCCCCGCCCGGCCTGGGCACACGCGGTACCCATGCAGGCGGGCATCACGCCCGGCGCTCTCATCCCCACCCTGCCGCCTACCCTTACCCTTACCTTCAGCGAGAATCTGGCCGGCAGTTCTAACCTGACCGTGATCGGCCCCAGCGGTCTTGCCGCCGTCACCGGTTCTCCCGTCATCGTGGATGCCGGACGAGGCTTGCGGGTACGAATGGTCTTTCAGGGCGGCGGCACCTATCGCGTCTACTGGAACTCCATTTCGGCTGAGGACGGGCAGGCCATGGCGGGCGCCTTCAACTTCGCCGTCGGCTATACCACGTCGGCCGGCGACCTCTCTCGCGTGCCCGTCGCCCATGGCAGCGGCACCCTGGCCGTGACCGGCTTCATCGGCACGCTGATCCAGTGGCTGTTGCTCCTGATCGCCATTGGCTGGGCCGGTATCGCCCTGTTGGAGATGCCTTCCGGCGTATTCGCGTCTCAGGGCGCCGTTACCGGGACCGAGGCGTGGCTGGTCACCTTCACCGCTCAGGCACGGGCGGTACGTCTCCGCCTGCTCGAAGTGCTGCTGGGTCTGCTCATTTGTAGTTGGATCCTGGAGGCGGCCCGGATCGCCTCGGCTGGACGCGAGGGCATTTTTGGCTCACTGGTCGCCCTTTTCGAGGGGAACCTCGGCTTCTACCGACTGGTTCTGTTCGTTCTCCCCTTGTGGGCTCTGCTCAGCCAACGCGCCGAGATGCCGCCCCCGCCGCCCCCGCCCGTCGCCAAGGGGGCTACCCCCGCCGTGGCCAGGACCGGCGCCCCGCCGACCGCTGCCTCCCGACTACCCACCGCTCTCCGGCCCATTCCCGTCCCTCGGCTCGGCCGGTGGGGAAGATTGGCGGTGGCGGCCCTATTCCTGTTGGCCCTCTCGGCCGGAAGCCACGCGGCTGGCATCCCCGACATCACGCTCTCCGCCGTCCTGCTGGATTGGCTACACACGCTGGCCTCGGTAGCCTGGATTGGCGGCATTGCCTACTTTGTCACGATCGCGCTCCCGGTCCTGGAGAACATGGATCTCGACAGGCGCGCCCCGCTCACGCTGGGCCTCTTGCGCCGTTATGCCGCGTTCACCGGTACGGCGATTGTCGTCCTCTGTATCACGGGACTCTTTGCCGCTCAGACTGACGTGGGAAGTTGGAGCCGCCTGTTCGGCAGCTCCTACGGCCGACGTCTCGATCTCAAACTGCTGCTCACCCTGGTCCTGGCCGTCCAGACCGGTTATCTGCTGATAGTGCAGCGGGGCCACGCGGAGCGTGCCTGGAACGGGCGTCGGCGTCTGGAGAGTCTTAGCGCGCTCGACCGTATCGGGAACAGCCTGCGCCTCGGTCTAGTCGTGGGCGCCGTGCTGCTGCTGGTCACGGCCACCCTTGCCTCGGATGTGCCGGCCTCCGTCGTGCCCCTGGACGCCGCCGGCAGCCGCCTTGGCGCGATCCCACGCGGCTCGTGGCAAGCAGTCGGCCTAAGGGGTCAGGTGGTGAACCGCTTGCTGTTCGCCCCGAACAGCCGCCACGTGCTCTGGGCGGCCACGGATAAGGGCGTCTGGCTCAGCACCGACGACCAGAAAACCTGGCACCGGCGCGGCGCGACCCTGGCCAAGCTCTCCATCCTGGATATCATGACCATCGATAATGGAGGCACCCTGCTCGCGGCGGGGGCCAATGGGCAGATTTACCGCACCACGGACATGGGGCTGCACTGGCGGCGCATGGGCCGGCCATTTGGCACCCATCCCCTACGCTCTTTGGCCATGCATGGTAAGGTGTTGCTGGCCGGCGGCGACGACGGCGTCTTCCGCAGCATTGACGACAGCAACCACTGGAAACTCACCCTCAAGGACAGCGTCGCCACCGTGTACTGGTCGGATGCGGCGAAGCAGTTCCTGGCCGGCGTGGAAATCGGCCCCTGGCAACTCTACGGCGGCGGAGCCGGCGGGCGTATCTGGCAGACTCTGCCCAATACACCCAACGACCAGTCCGGCGTCCCGGCGCTGGCCTCTACGACGGGCGCGACGCCTCGTTACTTCGCGGCGGGCGGCGTCTCCGGACTATGGACTGCCCCCACGCCGGGCGGCATCTGGTCCACGGCATCCGGTATGCCGGACCACACCGTGGTCGATGCGCTGCTGCCCGACTCCCGCACCCTGGGTTGGCTCTATCTTGGCACCGCCGACACGGGGCCCTATGCCAGTATCGACGGCGGCACCACCTGGAGCCCCTTGGGCGCCAACGCGCCCCAGGCAATCCGCGACCTCGTCATGCGGCCCGGTCCCGTGCGCATTCTCTACGCCGCTACCGATGATGGGGTGTATACCTACCACGTTGGACAGTAGTGGAGGGACGGACTGGCTGAGGCTGGACGTCGTGTGTCATACGGCCTCCATACCTCGTACACTGAACGCACAAGCTCGGAGGCGAAAGTGATGAACGCACCATCGATCGCAGCGGATGAAAGAGAAGACGAACTTGCGCGACTCGTAGCCGATATCCGTGCCGGAGGATCTGGGAGGGCGCTGCCTATTCCATCATCGGATGCGGTCGCCGCGCTGGCGGCACGCCTGCGCGGCGAGAAGCCGATGAGGGCCGACGATCTCGCCGAGCATGAGCGGCAATGGCGCGCCATGGAGGAGGAGATGCGGGCCGTGGAGCAGGCGGACGCGCAACGGGAAAGGCTGCGCTAGCGCCTGTGGCCGGATACCTTGTGGATACCAACCATCTTGGCCGGCTGCTCGATCCCCAGCATCCCGCACGGATACATCTCCTGGGCGCCATAGAACAGAGCGATCTCTTCTACATCTTGTTACCGATCATTACGGAGACCGTCGCCGGTTTCAGCATCCTGCCGCGTGCTGCCCACAACTGGACGGAGTGGCAGGCTTTCCGTCCCTCCCTCGGACTGCTTGCGCTCGAGGAGGCCGATGCGCTGGATGCCGCGCGACTACAGGTGGCCCTACGCCGACGGGGTCGTCAACTTGGGACTGTCGATGCCTTGATCGCTACCGCAGCGCTACGCTATGATTTGACGCTGCTTACGACCGATGGCGACTTCGCTCATGTGCCGACCTTGCGCCTCGAATCCTGGGTATCCAGGTAGTTGCCGGCTTAATCCCTTACCGAGGATCCGCGAAGTGTGCCGCGCGCCACGGACTTCTTCGGCGAGCCGTTCCGAGTACTGAAGAACCGCGAGATACAGGATAGGCGCTCGATTTCCCGATCGCCCCTCCCCACTATTGTGAGGACATGCAAGCCTGCCTGGGGCTTTCCGGACACGCCTTCTTACGGGAGGATCTGCATACACGGGCGCTACGCCTGGCCCTGGGGATCACCGATCTCCTGACTTCTCACGCCGCGGCGTTGGCCGATCAACTGGAACCCGACCTTCCACGGTATCTAATCGACGGCACGCCGCGCCGTTATCTATTACAGGAGTGACTGCTACTACTCCCCGTCCGCCTCGCCGGATGCGTAGGGCCGCCAGGCGCGCATCTCCGCCGTCAGGGCCGCGGGAAGGCTTTGCCCTGGGTGGGCAAGTTGCCAGTTCACCACCTCCAGCAGTGGGCCGGCCAGGTCGGGCGCCGAGAGGTTCAGGTTGCGCGACTCGACGACCGGCACATAGGATGTCGTCGGATGGGCGTACTTATAGCTCGCCGAGGTCTCGTCGATGAACGAGGGCGCGGGTTGGATCGTATAGGGGGCCAGGTCAGCCGCGCTCAGGTTGGTCGCGCTGTCGATGTTCTGGAAGAGGTCGTAAAGCGGGCCGGCGTTCTGGTCATAGGTGCTCAGGGCCTGGAACCCGCAGATCAACTCGATCGTGCGCAGCACCGAGACCTGGCTGAAGTGTAGGTGACTGACGTAGCCCGCCTTCCCATCGGTCCCTACATGCTTGGCATAGGGGCTTATCACATAGAGCAGATTCCGGTGTCCGTCGCGATGATCCAATCCGTCCTGGCTGTCGTCCTCCATCACGAAGATGGCCGTGCTCGACCAGTAGGTGGACCGGCTGAGCGCCTGTACGATCATCCCCACCCCGGCGTCGTTCTGCGCGACACGGGATCGCGGCGTATTATGGAAGGAAAGGCCGCCCGTGTGGTCGCCGGCAAGGGCGATGTAACTGAAATTAGCCAGACCACCGCCGCTCCCCGTCGCCTGTCCATCGGCATTGAGCCTAATATCCTTCAAGAAGGCGGATGCCGCCTGGCGGTTATCGGCGTCCAGGTTAAAGATCGTTCCGCCCGCGATACTGATATCGGAGGCGGGGACGCTGGCGCAATGCTCGGGTACGTTGGGCGAGACGTTGATCAGCGGTGGACCGCCCCGCTCGGTGGGAATAGAGGGGTTGGCGATCCCCGTCAGTTCGCCATAGTCGCGGAAGCGGAAGGCGCCCTTGGTGGCCGTGCCCTGGCGCATCGCGGCCTGAAAGATCGAGCAACCGGGCGGCTCCGCCATCGAGCTCAAGGGGTCTTGCAGCCGATGACGCGGTGAGTAGTACTGACGCCAGGTGCGCTCCACGTAGTCGCTGACCGCCGCGCTGGAGGTCCAGTAGTGCCCCTGTATGCTGGCCTCGCCGTCGGAATAGAAGTTGTCGCTGGTGGCGTAAGCCGGATCGGGCGCACCGGGCAGCGGATCGCCCACCAGGGCATGCGCGTTGGGAGTGACGGCACGCCCGAAGATCGTATAGGCGGGGTCGGCGTCCACCTGTTGGGGCGTTCGCCCCTGATCCGTCCCCAGGTCGCCCAGTTCCTGATCGAAGGTACGGTTCTCTCTGACGATCAGCAGTACGTGCTTGATCGGCGTGGCGCCGCCCGGTCCGGCCGGAATGGGGCTACGCGCGGGACGCCGTGCAGCGACGGCGGCGGCAAAGCGGATGTTCCGCGCAACGGCGCTCGTGTCCGCGGTCAACCCCGATCCGGTGGGCACGGGGAACGCCTGCAAAAGGCCGGGCATCGTGTTGGCGTCGTACTGAAAGCTATCGGTGATGGCCAGAGGTCGACTGCCCAATCCCTTGGCGGATACCACATACAGGTGCGCTCCGTCAGGACTGACTCCCACCGCGCTGGGGTACCACCCCGTGGGGACGAACCCGCTTACTACAACGCTCGATGCGGGCGGCGCGGGCCGTGCCGCGGCGCCGGGCCCGCCGACCGGAGAAGCACGCGTCCCCACTATCGCTACCGCGTCATCGCCCGCCAGCGCCACGTAGATCCGCCCGCT
>JAICHN010000028.1 GCA_025924845.1 Chloroflexota bacterium
CGACCCTCGTGGTCGTCCTCGTGTCTACCCAGGACGACCACGAGGATCGCCCCTACGGAGAACGGCCCTGGTGCTTGCGCCCGGCGTATCAGGGATGCGTTACCAACACGCTGAGCCGCCGCGACCTTGTCGGTTGCCGCAAGTCATCTTTCACGACAAGCCCTCAACCGGCCACGGCCGCTCCTCCCTGCCAGGGGACCGCAGTCTCCAGCTCTCCACAAGTGACGTCCCAACCCCGCTCTAATGACCGGAGGGACGGGTACGCTGGAAGGCCGGTACGTCCAGGGGGTCCGTCGCGGGGATCGACGACCGGCCTAGCCGCGGCGGGGTGGGCTGAGACCTGATCGGCTCGGCACGCGCCACTTCCCCCTGCCATCCTTGCGGCTGTTCCCGGGGGCGCCCCTCGAAGCCCGTGGCGATCACCGTAATCTGGACCTCGTCGCCCATGCTTTCGTCGATCACGGCCCCGAAGATGATATTGGCATCGGGGTCTGCCGCGTCCTGGATGATCGCTGCCGCCTCCCCTACCTCAAACAGTGTGTAGTCGCTGCCCGTAACGGTGAACAGGATGCCGCGCGCGCCGTCGATCGATACATCGAGCAGCGGACTGGATATCGCCTGGTGCGCCGCCGCCCCCGCCCGCCCATCGCCGGCCGCCCGCCCAATGGCCATCAAGGCCGAGCCGGAAGCGGAGAGCACGCTCTTGACGTCCGCGAAGTCGAGATTGATCAGGCCCGGTATGAGGATGGTATCGGAGATGCCCTGAATGCCTGCCCGGAGAATTTCGTCGGCGAGCGCGAACGCCATACTCGCCGTCATCCGCTTCCCGCCCAGCAGGACGAGGCGATCATTGGGCACCGTGATCAGGGTATCCACCTGCTCCTTCAGCGTAGCGGCGCCCTCAACCGCCGTGCGCCGTCGGCGGCTGCCCTCAAAGGAGAACGGCATACTGATCACGCCCACCGTCAAGGCGCCCAACTCGCGGGCGATTCGTGCCACCACGGGAGCGGCGCCGGTGCCGGTGCCGCCGCCCATGCCGGCGGCGACGAAGATCAGGTCGGCGCCGGTCAGCGCCCGTTGCAGATCCTCGGCGGATTCCTCGGCCGCTTGCTGCCCGATCGACGGATCGCCGCCCGCGCCAAGACCTCGCGTCACCTTGTCTCCAATGCGGATTTTCAGCGCGGCCGGGGAGTCCAGTAACGCCTGATTATCCGTATTGACGGCGATGAATTCCACCTGCTCCATTCGGCCGGCGATCATCCTGTTGATCGCATTGCACCCGGCCCCACCGACCCCGATCACTTTGATCGCGACGGGGTTCGCGTCCGACGAAGAGCTTTGCATCATCACAGGTTTCTCCTTCTTCCGCACCACCGGCGCTGTTGTCCCTGAGTATAGCAGGGTGTCGCGCGCTCGATACCTAAGGATCGGGAATCCTCGGAAAGTCTCTGAACCGCCAGGCATAAGTGAGATTCGGCAAATGTCGTTGGAACAGGATCGGCCGCCTCGCGATCCCGCTTATTGATGAGCTTCATCGGGCAATATGATGGCGCGCGTAAGATTCCGGGGTGCGTCGGGGTCGATACCGCGCGCTTCGGCCAACCGCACCGCCACAATTTGGGCCTGTGCCGCGCCGATTAGCGGATCGTCTCCCGTGCAGCGGACAGACGCACCGCTTCGCTGTACGTCTCGGAGCACCGCGCTGCCGAAGGCATCGTCAGGCGGATCGAAACTCCACACCAATGTATGATCGTCGGCAGCAGCCAGGGGCCCATGGCGATACTCCAGCGTCTGGTAGCCGTTCGGAGGAAGCAGCGCGGTCTCCTGAAGATTGAGCGCGGCGCTCATCGCCAGTCCATGCCGCCAACCACGTCCAAGAAAGACCAGTTGATCGTATCCGGCCAGCTCGGCGCCGTTGAATCCCGCAAGCGCCGCTTCAAGTTGCTCGGGCACCCGCGCCGGCTCGTCCCGCTTGTCTTCGCCGCCGATGAGCAGCCTGAGCGCGAGTAGCGCGGCGGAAATGAACCGGGTTTGAATCACACTTTGCTCGGCCGCGAACTCCAGCGGCAGCACGAAGTCCGCGTGCTCTGCCGCGGGCGACTGCACTGCCCCGCACAGCAGCATGACGGTCGCCCCAACCGCCCGCGCCCGGCGCATTGCCTCAACCAATTCAGTGGTCTGGCCGGTTCGACTAATGGCCACGTGCATCCACTCGCGACGCGGCAGGTATTCCGAGGCGACACAGGCTTGCGCCGGCATGCCGTGCGTTGATTCAAACAACGACGCGGCGGCAACAGCGATGCAATAAGACGAGCCACACCCAAAGAACATGACCGGCCCGCGCAGCTGATTGTGGAAGGTACCCGCGCTGTCCGCGACGCGGGCCACGGTTTGACGAAGAATGGCCGGGGTGCTGCGGATTTCCTGTTCGACCATGGTCATGGTCCGGCTCATAGGCTCACCTCCCGGTTAGATGGGAAAGCATAAAGGTGGATAGGCACGAGGCGAATAGTCCTGCCACAGGCTACCATAGCCATTACCGCCCTGGGTATCTTTACGTGTACGTGACCGTGGAACGAGTATAAGAGGTAATGGAGTTGCCTTGTGAGCCGTGATCTCGACGTGGTCGTCGTCTGCGAGATAAACGTCGACATCATTGTGGCCGGGCTGACGGCGCCGCCCCACTTCGGCGCCGAACATACGGTAGGCGATGTGGTGCTGACGGCCGGATCGAGCGGCGTACTGACGGCGACCGGCCTGGCCGACCTCGGCCTTCGGACGAGTGTGTGCGGGTTAATCGGTGATGATCCATTTGGCCGTTTCATGCTGGATCACTGCGACCGCCACGGCATCGTCCGCGACGGCATTGTGGTCGATGCGGGTGAACGAACCGGCTCGAGCGTGATTCTCTCGGGACGTGACGACCGGGCGATCCTTACTCATCCGGGTGCAATGGCGCGTTTCGACGTTGCGGCGCTGCGTCTCGACACGGCGGCAAGGGCACGACATCTCCATCTATCCTCGTATTTCCTACAAGAGGCGCTGCGGCCGGATGTCCCCGCCATGCTGGAGCAGGTATACGCGCTCGGCCTTACCACCTCCGCCGATACCGGCCACGATCCGGCCGATCGCTGGGAAATTGACCGCCTGCTGGAGGGACTCGACGTATTTCTGCCCAACGAAGTCGAGGCGTTGGCGATCACAGGCACCGATACGGTCGAGGACGCCCTTGAATGGCTGGCATCCCGCGTGGAGGTCGTGGCCATCAAGCGCGGCGCTTGGGGTGCCTCGGCGGCGCGCGGCGCCGAGCGGGTATATATGGAGGGATTTCCGGCTCGGGTAGTAGATACCACGGGGGCGGGAGACGCTTTCGATGCCGGCTTCCTCGATGCCTGGCTTGGCGGAAGCGACCTCACCACCTGTGTGCGGCACGGCAACGCCTGCGGTGCGCTGGCCGTGGCGCACATCGGAGGGACCGGCGCCCTATCTCGGGCGCGCATGGACGACTTGATCCGTACCGCTCACTCGACCGGCTAATCGAACTGAGCCGGCGCCCTGTCTGAGGGCTGTCTGATGACTGTAAGCGAGATCTTCGCTGAGATTGCCGCTTGCCACAACGTAATCTCCGAGGAGCGTATGCGCCTCTACGATGCTATAGCTGTATAGTCTGCTTCATGATCAGCGGCTCCGGCCGCTCGCAGCTGCTGTCGATGTCCAGCCGCCGACCCGATGCCGCTGTCTCATGCACCGCCTGCATCACATCCAGCACGTGGTACGCCAGGTCGCCGCTCGCCCGGTGGGGCCGCCCCTCACCGATCGCCGCCGCCATGTCCTCTACCCCGATGCCCCGGCTGTTACCCACATAGCCCGCGACAAGCGGCGCCTCGTTCCAGCCCGGCTCGTCCGCTCGGTAGAGCCGAACCGGGCCGCCGAAAGTGTTGGGGTCCGGGACGCTGAGCGATCCGGTGCTCCCATGGATTTCCAGGCGGGGCGCCTCGCTCTTCCACACATCAAAGCTCATCACCAGGGTGGCGATGGCGCCGCTCGTGAATTCCAGCACCGCCGCCGTGTGCGTGGGCACCTCCACGCTGATCCGCTCTCCGGCCCGCGGCTGACTGGTGATCGTGCGCTCGGGGAAGGTGGCGCGGGCGGCGCCGACCACGGAGCACACCGGTCCCAGCAGCGACACCAGGGCGGTGAGGTAGTAAGGTCCCATGTCGAACAGCGGTCCCCCGCCACGCTTATAGTAGAAGGCGGGATCGGGATGCCAGCTTTCGTGCCCATGACCAAGCATGTGGGCCATCGCCGCCACCGGCTCGCCGATCGCCCCCTCGTCGATCAAGGTGCGGCACGTCTGCAACCCGGCGCCCAGAAACGTGTCGGGCGCCGCTCCTACTCGGAGTCCCCGGGCGCGCGCCGCCTCGAGCAGGGCGCGCCCATCCTCGCGATCCAGGGCCAGGGGCTTTTCCAGGTATAGGCTCTTTCCCGCCTCCAGCACGGCCCGCCCCACGGAGGCGTGCGCCTGGGGGATGGTCAGATTGACCACCAATTGAATTGCAGGATCGGCCAGCAGCTCTTCGACGGTGTATGCCCGAGGCACTCCGAACTCCTCGGCCCGCGCCCGCGCGCGCTCCAGGTCCAGATCGGCGCAGGCGCTTACCGTGATCCCGCCCAGGCTCCGCGCGTTCTTCAGATAGGTACTGCTGATGTTGCCGCAGCCGATTACCCCGATGCGCATCGGCTCGCTCATCGAGCAGCATCCTCCGCCCGGGCGGCCCAGAGGAGGCCGCGCAGACACAGCCGCTCAACCGGAGGGAGGCGCACGATGTCGGCATGATGGCCCAGCGAGCAGAAGGCCACCCGTCCCTTGCCGTAATATTTGGTCCAGACCACCGGCATATCCACCGGCCCGTTGGCGGCGTGCGGACCATCTACCACGGGGAAGCGGGTGGTGGCCAGCACGCGGTTGGCGGGGTCGGTGTGCATATAATATTGCTCGGTGGAGACCGTGAAGTCGGTCACGCCCTGGGTGATGAAGTGGTCGCGGTCACGAATCTCCACCCGATGCTCCACGCCGTCGTTGCCCGGATGCGCTACCCACTGCCCGCCGGTCATGAATTGATAGTCGGGACTGGTCCGGAAGGCGTCGCACATGCCGCCGTGGCAACCGCCCAGGCCGACCCCGCCTTCTACCGCCGCCAGCAGGGGCTGCACTTGATCGGCGCGGATCTCTCCCATGGTCCAGACGGGCACGATCAGCGAGTAGGCGCGGAGCCGTTCGCCGTCAAGCAGAGCATCCAGCGTATCGCTCACGGTCACCGAAAAACCATGGCGCTCCAGTCCCTCGGCGAAGATTGCCGCCACCTGCTTGGGCTGGTGACCTTCCCAGCCGCCCCATATGATCAGCGCCTTGCGTGCATTAATGGCCATGGATTGCCCTTTCTTATTGGGCGGAATGCCAGGAAAGCTCAGGTCAGCCGTACCGCACGTGTGAGTCTGCCTCTTCCGCCCCATTCGCGCATCGCTGCCCTGTATGGTACCATCGGGCGCTCCTCGTCGATGGCGCCGCCATGTAGTAGGTTCGGCGCGGGCCGACAACCTTCCCGCATCGGTACTGTTCCGAGGCGAGGTGGTAGCGCGTTCCGGACAGTTCAGATCGCGCTAAGCGTGGTCGCCGCTCATTCTTCAATCTGTGTCCCGGCCTGGAGGGCAGGCTAGAGGGTGGACGGAACCAGCCCCAAACGCCACATCGGTGCGGTCGGGCTGTCCTCACCCGTGGTACGCTACAAGCGTACCGCCTCCGCAGCCGGCGCCTGGAGATCTGAATGCCTTCGCCGTTTCCTGGGATGGACCCCTATCTGGAACGCCTCGATCACTGGAGCGGCGTGCATACCCCCACATCCCGGTAGATCTCGGAGAGTTCCAGATCCACGCCGATGCTTTCCAGCCGGGCTGTCTCATCCTGTCTATAGGTGAAGGCGACCCACCGGCCCTCCTCAAGGCGGTAGGCCACTACCTCGGGGAATCTAGTGTTGACACGCGCAAGCTTGGGGCGTGCGTGTAGCGGCGCAACTTGAGGATGCGGTCGATACGTTCGGTCGATGGGGACAGAACCTCGAAGACGGTACAAGGGTCGTTGACTTCCATGCCGGCGCCCGCGCGGCGTTGTTCGCCGCATACCACGAGCAGATCGGGATAGAAGTAGTTATCTCCTTCGGATCGAAATCGTACGTCACTATCGTAGATGCGGCAGGGCTGGCCCCGCATGCGCGAGACCATGCCGGCGATCAGGTTCACCTTGATCGCCGAGTGTGCCTGCGTGCCGCCCGCCATGTCGGTGAGCGGGGCGGGACGCCGGCCGAGTACAAACTCCGGATCGAGCGGGTGATCCGGATCGCCCCAGGGATAGACCACGCCGTCCACGAATTCGTGCTTGGTGTCCGACGCTTGCTCGAAAGCCAGGTAATCCTCGGGACGAATCCGCCGAGAAGCAGGGAGACTGACGGTGCTCGCTCCTCCGGCTTTCGAGTGTAGCACGACAGCGGCTATGTAGAGCCATTGCTCGCCATTCTTCTGTTGTCATTTTTTCTTGCCGCGTCCCCGGTGTCGTAGACTACCGGGCTCTCGACATGTACACTAGATGCCGGATCCGCGCCCGCGTCAGGCACAGCTATCTCTCACCCGCGACCGTCCGTGTAGAGTGGCTCCCAGACACATCCGTGAGGAGGTTCCCCATTTGACCCTTCCGGAAACCGCGCTCACCGGCACCGCGGTCGCCGATGCTCTCCTGGGCTGCGTGACGGATCTGCTGCTTGTGCTCGACCCGGTCGGCGTGATCCGCTATGCGAGCCCCTCCCATCAGGTCTTCCTCGGTACGGCGCCCACGACACTCCTCGGCAGCAACTTCCTCGAAGGCATCCATAAGGACGATCGCGCTCCGGTGCAAGCGGCGATCGCCGGAGTTCTCGCCTGGCCGGAAACGCCGAGCACCGTGAGCTATCGCCTGCGAGACGCCGATGGAGCCTGGCGTACCGTCACGGCCACGCTGTACAACCGCATGAACGATCCGCTGCCGGTGGGTATTGTCGTGGTCGGGCGCGATCAGACGGCCGGGAATGGGACCTCGGATACGGAGCACACGGCCGCGAAGCGCTTGCAGGCACTGCAGACCGTGACTGAGGCCGCCCTGGCGCACCTCAGCCTCGACGACCTCCTGCGCCATGTGCTGGAATGCGTTACCGACGTCTTGCAGGTGGACAATACTGCCATCTTGCTGCTTGACGGGGGCGGGCAGGAACTGCGACTGCATGTGGCGCGCGGTCCGGAGGAGGCGGTGGCCGGCCAGGTGCGGGTTCCGATCGGGCAGGGTGTGGCCGGACGGATCGCCGCGACCCAGGAACCACTGATCATAGACGATATGGCCCGCGCGCATCCAGCGAATCCCTTTCTGCGTGAGCACATCCGCTCCCTACTGGGCGTGCCCTTGCGGGTCACCGGCCGCGCGTTCGGTGTGCTGCATGTGGGCACGCTGGGGCCCCACCGCTTCACCACGGATGACCTGCATTGGCTGCAACTGGTAGCCGACCGCGTCGCGCTGGCCATTGACCATGCCTCGCTTTTCGAGGCGGAACGCGCAGCGCGGGAGCAGGCCGCCGCGCAGGCGCGCGAGCTTGAGGCCGTCTTCGATGCCATCGGTGACGCGGTGTTCGTCTACGACGCCGAGGGCCGGCTGCACCGCGCCAATGCGGCGGCGCACGCGCTGAATCATAACCTTAACCAGCCAAGCTACCTGGCAGAGCCGCTGGCGGTACGAGTTAACCAGGCTACGCCGCGCGATGCGCAGGGTCGTCCAGTAGCCGCGGAGGACGTCCCCATAGCCCGCGCGCTCCGGGGTGAACGATTCCTCGGCGCCGAGGCCATCGATTCATTGGTGCATGTGCAGGATGGGCGCGACGTGCTGCTTAATGTGACCGGCGCGCCGATCCGCGACAGCCAGGGTCGGATCGTCGGCGGCGTCATCGTCAATCGTGACGTGACGGAGCGGCGGCGCCTGGAGCAGCGCACCCACGAGGCGCTCGACACGTTGCTGGCCATGGCCCAGACATTGGTGCAAGCATCAGGCACGGACGAGCCGGCTGAGAAGGATCACTCGGGTGGGCAGCGACGCGTCGGACAACGGCTGGTCGAATTGACGCGCGACCTGTTGGGGTGTCGCCGCGTTGCGCTGGCAGCCTTCGACCGGCAAGGCAAACAGCACCCCCTGGCCGTGGCCGGCCTCTCCCCGAATCTGGAGCAGGCCTGGTGGGATGGCACCGAGGGAGCCGCCGTGAACGATCCGCGGGACTCGGCCGATCCGCGGCTGGTGGAGCACTTCATGGCCGGTGAGGTTATCCTCGTCGACATGACCCAGCCCCCGCTCGACACGCTGCCCAATCCTTTTGGCATCCATACTCTCCTGTCCGCCCCGCTGCGCGTCGATGGGAACCTTATCGGCAGACTGAGCCTGGATTACGACGGCGATGCGCACGAGTACACGCCGGAGGAGGTGGCGCTGACCGGCGCGGTGGCCCAGTTGGCTGCCCTCATCCTCGAACGCGAGCGCCTGCTGCATGAGCGCGCCGAGGCGCAAGCCGCCGAACTCGCCTTGCTGGAAGTGAACCGGCGCATGGACGAGTTCCTCGCGATCGCCGGCCACGAGCTTCGTACGCCTCTGACCAGCATCCTCGGAAGCCTCCAGCTTCTGGGCAAGCGATTACACAGGGCGCAAGCATGGGAGGGCGAGAGCGCAGCCGACCTCGCCCCGTCCCTCGCATCCGTGCGGGAGTTGGTGCGGCGAGCCGAAGCGCAGAGCATCCGCTTGAAGCGTATGGTGACCGACCTCCTGGATGTTTCACGTGTCCAGACCGGCCAGTTGGGGCTACATCGGAACTCGTGCGATATAGTCGGCGTGACACGGCTCTGCGTGGAGGAGTTGCGAGTCACCTGGGATACCCGTACGATCACTCTGGAGGCGGAGGACGAGGAGGTATTCGTCCATGCCGACGCGGATCGCATCAGGCAAGTTGTCGCGAACTTCGTTACCAATGCCCTCAAGTATTCGGCCCCCGACCGCCCCGTGGTAGTCGCGGTACGCCGGGAGCGCGACACGGTGCGCGTGCAGGTGCGTGACCAGGGACCCGGCTTGACCGACGAGCAGCAGCGGACTATCTGGGAGCGCTACCGCCGGGTACAGGCGGTGCCGGTGCTGGACGATTCGCGGGGTATCGGCGGTGGGCTGGGATTGGGGCTGTATGTCAGCCGCACCATCATTCAAGATCATGGCGGAGCGGTGGGGGTGGAGAGCACGCCCGGTGTAGGGAGTACCTTCTGGTTCACGCTCGGCCTGGCGGAGCCCGACGGGGAACTGCATCCTTCCTGTCGGTGATGCCGTTGAGCGGGCCGGGGAGGTGAGCATGCACGGGTGGAGAAACTGGGCGGGGAATGTCGAGTGCCGGCCGGCGCGGATTGAGATGCCCACCAGTGAAGCGGAGTTGGCGGCCACCCTCCGGCGCGCGGACGGCGCTATCCGCGTGGCCGGCTCCGGTCACTCGTTCACCCCGCTCTGCGCCACGGATGACATCCTCGTCTCAATGGACGGCATGCAAGGGGTGATTTCGAGCGACCTGAGCACCCGTGAAGCCGTTATCTGGGCAGGAACCAAGATCTCACGCCTCGGCGATATGCTGCGCGCCGTGGGCCTGGCGCTCGAGAACCAGGGGGATGTCGACTACCAGGCGTTGGCGGGCGCGATCGCCACCGGCACGCACGGCACCGGCATCCGTTTCGGCAGCCTCTCATCCCAGGTCGTGGGCCTGGAGCTACTCCTGGCATCCGGCGAATGCATCAGCTGCTCGGCCGGCGTCGAACCGACACTCTTCAAAGCGGCCCAACTCTCCCTGGGACTGCTTGGTGTGATCACGCGGATTCGGATGGGCGTGCAGCCGGCATACCGCCTGCATGAGCGTACCTGGGTGGCGTCGTTCGAAGAGACCATGGCGCAGGTGGAAGACCAGGTGTCGGCCAACGAACACTTTGAGTTCTTCTGGCTGCCGCGTTTCGACAGCTCAGTGATGAAGGCCCTGAATACCACGGACGCCGAGGCAGGCGGCGACGAGGTGTCCGCCATGTCCGCACCGGCAGGCACCATCGAACGCTACACTCGGCCGGAACGCATTGACTGGAGCTACAGGATTTATGCCTCGGAGCGCGCCGTGAAATTCGTGGAAATGGAGTTCGCCGTACCGCTTGCCCATGGCCCCGACTGCTTCCGCGAGCTTCGTCGGTTGATGCGCGAGAAGCATCCGGATGTGATCTGGCCAATCGAGTACCGCACGCTCCGGCGTGACGACATCTTCCTCAGCCCTGCCTACGAGCGCGATTCGGTGACATTGTCGCTGCATCAGTCGAACGATCTGCCCTACCAGCCCTTCTTCGCCGACGCCGAAGCGGTGTTCCGCAACCAGGGCGGACGACCGCATTGGGCCAAACTGCACAACCATACAACGGCTGAACTGCGGGCGCTCTATCCCCTGTGGGACCGCTTCCAGGAGCAACGCGAGCGCGTCGATCCGCAAGGGCGCTTCCTCAACTCATATCTGCGTCGGCTGATGCTCGGCGAGTGACAAACTGCTGAGCATCAACTGCCGGCAGCGATCGCCGCCGCCATCTCTTCCACGTTATCCGCTTCAAGAATGTCGAGCCCGCGTGTACAGGCATCCCGCACCGCTTCGGCGGTCGGGGGACAGTCGAATGCATACACTGCCAGACCGGCCGCATGGGCCTGCGCGACCAGACCGGCTGTAGCCTCATTCTTATCCCAAATCACCCCCGAAGCGCCGATCGCCTGACTACGGCGGATTGTCTCGGGCAGATCGCGAATCGTTGCCGCCCAGTCACAGATGACCTGAATGGCAGGATCAACCTCCCGCACGACGGAAATATCGGGTTGCGGGATGTGGTGCATGGTTACCTGATCGGCCATGCCGGCATCACGAATGACCTCGGCGATGCGCACCAGTACGTCCGGCGCTACAGGTGCGGGCACCTTTATTTCCACGGCGAGATAGACGAGCCCTCGGGCCCAGTCCAACACCTCTTGTAGGCTGGGTACACATTGCCCCGCAAAAGCCTCACCGAACCGGATCCCGGCATCAAGGGCCTGGAGTTCAGCCCAGGTGAGCTCGGCGACGCGCCCGCTCCCATTGGTCGTACGGTCAACCGTGGCGTCATGAATGATCACCAAGGCGCCGTCGCTGCTCAACCGCACATCCAACTCGATCAGATCGGCTCCCAGGCGGGCAGCCAGTTCAAAGCCTGCCATGGTATTCTCCGGCGCATGGACGCGCGCGCCCCGGTGGCCGCAGAGGAGCGGTCGGCCGCCGCGGCTACCTGCGGCAAGGTTCAACGGTGGTAGGCTGCCCGGCATGGCATCTTCCTTCTTTGTTAAGCGGAAATAGGCAGGACTGGAGTAGGTACGCGCCCAGAGAGCTTGACTTGATTCGCCGGCCTTCGATTGCATTCGGTGAGAACGTCTGTCACGGTAACCTATGTCGCCTGGTTCTGCAACCGCCTCGGTGCAGAGTGGATGGAGAACCGGAGCACCAGGGTACGACGGATCGGCTGCTTCCGTCCGCTGCAGTAGGCTCTTATCCGCGAACGACCACACAAGCACTCCTGCACCGCGTCCTCCACGGCACCCGTGGTCCGGCAAAGGGCCTTATCGCATCCAGCGTGCAGCCGCCGGAGAATAACCGCCAGTCGCCTCAGTAGCGCCTGTTCCGCCGTGTTGAGCAGGTCGTAGCTCCATGCGATGGCGGCACGCATCGTTTGCCGGCGGGCGGGCAGATCGCGGGGGCCGGATGTCAAGACCTCCAGGCGCCGGTCCAGACGCGCCGGGAGCGCCCGCGGCGAGAAGAACCGGTTCTGCACTGCCGCGAGCAGATGCTCGAAGTTGTGGAGCACGAACAGCAGTTCCGGGGTCCGCGGCTGGGCGGTCAGCTCCGCCGGCAGCGCACGACTATCCCGTGGGCGCAGGCCGACTGGACCCGCTCCGTAAGGTAGCGCGCATACTCGCTTGGGCCGCGCGGCAGGCACCGGGCAAGCGCCCGTATCCCAATCAGCATGCCGATGAAGAGGAGTTCTCGGTCGTGATCCGGGGGAAGCGGCGTAACCTCGCCATAACCGTCCAGGAGGTGGGACAGCAGCAGGTGGGGCACGCGTTCTCCATCATGGAGTCTGAAGTGACCCAGATCGTAGAGCGGTGTTGTGCCGCGGATTTCGCCGAAGTCGATAATCCCGCTGTAGCGCCCGTCGCTGTGATAGATATGGGTCAGGTCGAAGTCGCCATGTGCGAGATAGGCTTGGTCGGCATCGAGTCGCCGATCCTCGGCGGTAATCACCCTTCGGATCACGTCAATCTCGCGCTCGGACAGGATGTCCTTGCCCAGCAGATCGAGATCATGATCGAACTCTTCGAGCATGAAGGCGCGACTGGTCGGATGTTCCGCCCGAAGCGCCGTGGTCGCGCCGTGGTCGCGCCTGACCCAGCCGAACCCCTCGACCGGAACGCTGTTGATCGCCGCCAGATCCCGGCCCGCCGCCCGCACGATCGCCGCCGTCATCTCGTCCACCGGCCGGGCGAGCACGGATTCGCCGCGAATCTTCGTGGTCACCAGCAAGGAGCGCTGGAGAGGCTCATCGAAGGGTTCGAAATGGACCACGGCCGGCACGCGCACCCCGCGAGCATACAGCATGTCGTGTGCCAGGGCCTCGGGGGCGAGGCTCGCCGCGCGCTCCTCCGCGGCGCGCAGATAGAAGGTCTCGGCTCGTCGCCGGAGCCGATACACCTGGGTAGAAGTGCCTTCGGCCGTACGCTCGATCGTGCATGCCGCACCCAACAGCCGATCGACGAATGCACGGAGGGCGCGCGGATCGAGATCGGCTTTCCGCGCCGGCATGCTCATCCGAAGCTGGTTTACAGCGTGCGCAGAAAGGCCAGCACCTCGTCGGCGTGTTGGTCCACCTTGACGTTGGGATAGATCTTGCGCAGGATACCCTCGCGGTCGATCACGAAAGTGGTGCGTAGCACTCCGGTCGATTCCTTGCCGTAGAAGTTCTTGGTGCCATAGGCCCCGTAGGCCGTGGCCACCGAGGCGTCAAGGTCGGCCAGCAAGGGGAAACCCAGACTGAACTTCCGCGCGAACGCCTCATGAGAGTCCACCGGATCGGTGCTGACCCCCAGGATAACCGCGCCCGCCTCGGCAAAGGTACTCTCCAGGTCGCGGAAGGCGCACGCCTCTTTCGTACAGCCGGGCGTATCGTCCTTGGGATAAAAGTAAAGGACTACCGCTTCCTTACCCTGATAATCCTTCAGGCTGATCGTTCGTCCGCCCGTAGCGGGTAAGGTAAAGCCGGGGGCCGGTTGGCCAACCTTCAACTCGGTCGCTGTTTCGCTCATCAGATTCTCCTATTCCTTTGCGTGCCAACTGGTTCTACGGATGGGCACACCCTGAAGGATCTGCCATTCACCTACTACGCCGGTTCCAGGTCGCGGCTCTCGCGGATGTGGCGCATCACATACAGCACGAAAAGCACCACCACGGCCAGAATAATCAGTACATCGAAGCGATGCAGCCAGGTGCCCACGTCATCCCAATGCTTGCCTAGCTGCCGGCCGATGTAGGCTAACAGCAGGCACCAGGGCAGCGAGCCTAGAAAGGTCAGCGCCACGAAATGACCGAACCGCATGCGGGTCATCCCCGCCGGGAGGGAGATGAAGGTGCGCACCACGGGCAAGAGCCGACTGACGAAGACGGTGATATCGCCTCGTTTGGCGAAAAAGGCATCGGCCCGCGCCGCGTCTCGACGCGAGATCAGCACGTACTTGCCGTACTTCAGCATCAACTCACGCCCTCCGGTGTAGCCGATGGCGTAGGCGATGGATGACCCCACCACGCAACCCAGGGCGCCCACCAGGGTAACGCCCCATAGACTGAACTGTGCTTTGTGGCCGGCCGCGGCGACCGTCATAAAGCCGGCCAGGGGCATGATTAACTCACTGGGCAGGGGAATGCAACAGCTTTCGATCGCCATGGCGATCAGGATGCCCGCGTAACCGAATGTGGTGTACAGGTTGCTCACGAATGTTTCCAGCACGGCTTCCTCCAGCGGTCAGTATACCGGCTTGGCCTGTACCGAATCCGAATCCACCCTATACTGTAAATCGGGCCTACCGGCGCCTCCTATTCCTGAATGGGAGACCGCACGGCAGGAATTATGGTACCCGGCTTCCAGGCCGGACGCTCGGTTCGGAGCGAACTCGTGAAGGCGATCACGCGCTTCGAGATGCTGATGGAGTCAATGGTGGAACGTGGCTTTGCCCGGCTGCTGCGCACGCGCATGCAGCCGATTGAAATAGCCAAGAAGCTCTCCCGTGAGATGGAGGCCCAGCGGACGGTTGCCATCAACCGCGTGCTCGTGCCCAATCACTATACGGCCGCGCTCAGTGCCGAGGACTTCGATCACTTCGCGCCAATCCAGACCACGCTCCAACGTGAGATGGCAACTTATCTCACCGACTACGCGGCGGAGCACCAGTATACCCTTCCCGGCGAGGCCGGGGTCACCCTGGTTCGCGATGAGTCGTTGCGCGCGGGCGGCTTGAAGATTACCGTACGCATGGAGGACCTGGGTGAGGAATGGTCCGCCGGCACCGCGCCCCTGGCCCCCACTCAACTGATGCCGGCGCCCGACGTGTCGCCCGTCACTCCCCCTTCGCGTCGCCAGGGCCCCCCTATGCGGGCGCGCATTGACCTTCAGGGCGCTTCGTGCTTTCTCGATCAGGATGTGGCGAGCCTCGGTCGCGGTTTGGATAACGACGTGGTGGTGGATGATACACGAGTCTCCCGGCTTCATGCCCGTCTGCAGCGCGGTGCCCGCGGTTGGGAACTTACCGACCTGGCGAGCACCAACGGCACCTTTGTCAATGGGAAGCAGATCAAGCAACACACGGTCGTCAATGGCGACACTATCTCGTTAGGTGGGCTGGAGATGAAATTCTTTCTGGATACGCCTAAACGGTGAGCTTCGCCGTCGTCGTCCTCTTCTTCCGTATTGCCCTGGTCGTGCTCCTCTACCTGTTCCTGGCCCAGGTGGTGCGCATGGTGTATCGCGACTTGCGGACAGTAGCTGCCGCGCCTGGGCCGCCGTTGGCTGTGGCACCGGCGGGCCGGGGCGTCGCCCAGTTGGTGGTGTTGGCGCCGGGTAAGACCACGTTCCAGGTCGGGCAGGTGTTTCGGCTCCGCAATCCCACGCAGTTGGGGCGCGACCCGGCCAACGACATCAGCGTGGAGGATGATTTTGTTTCCGCGCAGCATCTTCGCCTGCTGAACAGTCCGTCCGGTTGGTTGGCTCAGGATCTCAATGCCACCAACGGCACGCGTCTGAACGGGACGCGCCTTAAGGGCGCCAAACCCCTAAAATCCGGTGACATCCTCGATGTTGGACGATTGAAGTTACGCTTCGTCGTGGATCGCTGACCGTGACGCTCGGATCCCTGATCCAGGCCCGCCGGCAGGAATACCGTCTGCTCATGTTCGTGGGTGCCGTATTGGCGATAGGCGGCTGGTTGCTGATCGTGAACTTGCCCAGCCTGGATCCCGAGCGGACGGTTCGAGAGCTTGTCCTGCTGTTTGGGCTCTACGCCCTGGCCAGCCTGTTACTCAGCGTTCGTCTGCCCACGGCCGACCAGATCCTCCTGCCGGTCGTGGCGTTGCTGACCGCGATCGGCCTTCTGTCCATTCGCCGGCTGAGCACCACCGCGCTGTATGCCACCTCCGCCGACCGCCAGATTATCTGGCTGGCGGCAGGGCTGGGCGTGCTGATCGCCACAATCATCCTGATTCCCCGGCTGGATAGTCTGAAGCGCTATAAGTACACCGCCGCCGCCGCCGGCTTTCTGCTCATTCTCGGTACCATCCGCTTTGGAGTTGACATAACCGGAGGACCTTATCGCCGGTGGTTCGGCTTCCACGGCGTCTACTTCCAGCCGGTGGAGATGCTGAAGGTCCTGGTGGTTATCTTCTACGCGGCATATTTGGATGAGAAGCGCGAGGTACTCAGCCTGGCCGAGTTCCGGTTGGGTCGGCTCCGTCTGCCGCCGCTCCAGTACCTCGGCCCCCTCTTTCTCACCTGGCTCCTTTCGCTCCTCCTTCTTACCTTCCAGAACGATCTGGGCAGCGCGCTGCTCTTCTTCGGCATTTTTCTGGCTATGCTCTACGTGGCCAGTGAGCGGCGATCCTATCTTTGGATCGGGATCGGCGTGTTCCTGGTCGGCGTCGTGCTGGCCTTCCGCCTCTTTCCCCACGTGCGGCAGCGAGCCGATATCTGGCTCAATCCCTGGCAGTACGCGCACGATCAGGCGTATCAGGTGGTGCAAGGCTTGATTGCCCTGGCCAATGGGGGCATTCTGGGCAGCGGGCTGGGCCAGGGTCATCCCGGTTTCGTGCCCGTGGCCAACACCGACTTCATTTTCACCAGCATCGGCGAGGAGTTCGGGATGGCCGGCGGCATGGCCGTGCTGGGCCTGTTCCTGGTCCTTGCCTTCCGCGGCCTGCGCATCGCCGCCCTGGCCCGTGACCCCTTTGAGCGGCTGATGGCGGTAGGACTCACCAGCACCCTGGCCATTCAGGCCCTGGTCATCGTGGGGGGAAACCTGCGCTTGATGCCCTTGACCGGGGTTACCCTGCCCTTTATGAGCTACGGCGGCAGTTCACTGTTGGCCAATTTCGTGATCGTCGGCTTGCTCTTACGGATCAGCGCCCATGAATGAAATAGATCGATCCGCCTCCCGTCTGGCTCGGCTCGGCCTGTTCTTTGTCGCCGCCTACCTGATGCTCTCCGTATTGCTCGTCTACTGGCAGGTCGTCCGCGCCCCCAACCTGGTCAATCGCCCCGACGATCCTCGCCTCTATGCCGAGCAGCAAGCGGTCCATCGGGGCGACATCCTCGACCGGCGAAGCATCGTCCTGGCCCGGACCACCTTTCACGACGGCTCACCGGTTCGTACCCTGAGCGATCCCACGCTCAGCCTGTTGATCGGCTACCACAGCCAACAATTCGATAATTCCGGCCTGGAGGATGCTTACAACGACTACCTGAACGGGGCGGCGGCCAATCAACCGGTAGATAATACCCTGCGCCGTCTCTTGCATCAGCCGGTCCTGGGCGATGCCCTGCAACTGACCATCGATGATCGCATCCAGCAAATCGCCGCCGCGGCGTTGGGCGACGGCGCAGGCGTGGCGCTCGTGGCCGATCCGCGGAACGGCCAGATTCTTGCCATGGTCAGCAAGCCGACTTTCAATGCCAACCGCATCGACGAACCCGGTTATTGGGACAGCCTGCAAACGGGGAACAGTCCACTGCTGAACCGGGCGATCGACGGCCGCTACCCGCCCGGCTCGACCTTCAAGACCGTCACCCTGGCCGCCGCCCTGCTCAACGGTACGGCCAAATTGAGCACCGTCTACTCGGGGCAAAACGCGGTTGGACCGCTGTTCATACAGGGCACCATGCTTCCCACCAGCGCCAACAATCTGCCGCCCGGCGTAAACCAGGTGACGCTCGAGGATGCCTACAAGTACAGCGACAACATCGTCTTTGCCGTACTGGGTCAACAGATGGGCGCCAAGAAACTGCTGGCGGGCGCGGCCGATTTCGGGTATGGGGACAGCCTCCCCTTCGATCTACCGACCGCGGTGAGCGCCGTGACCGCCGACCCCAACACCTTTACCCAATACGATCTGGCTACGAGCGCCTTTGGCCAGGCGGACGTGCTAACCACGCCGCTTCAGTTGTTGCTGGTGGACGAGGCCATCGCCAACCGGGGCACGATCATGCGGCCCTACGTGGTGAAAAAGATCATCGCGCCCAACGGCGAGGTGTTGCGGGATACTCAGGCTACCGTCTGGCGGCAGGCCCTCCCCCCGGCCGTGGCCGCCCAGGTGGGACAGGCGATGGTGACGGCGGTGAACGGGCCGGGTGCCTCCGGCTACCTGGCACGCCTACCAGGGGTGACCGTGGCCGGGAAAACGGGCACGGCCCAACTTGGTGGGGCCACCCAACAGCCCGACTCCTGGTTCATGGCCTACGCCCCTGCCGCCAAGCCTCGTCTAGCCGTATTGGTGCTCAAGGAGCAGGGTGGAGAGGGCAGCGCGGTGGCGGCGCCCATCGCCGCCCAGATCCTGGCCCAGGCGCTCCCGCTCTATCACTGAGGCGGGGCAATTATTGGCGTGGCCGGCACCTGAAGCACGGATTCTCGGAGAATCTCAGTCGCGGTTGACGCGGTTACGTGACAGTGCCTGTAAGCGCAGCAATTGAAGCTGTACACTGACCGTAGTGAAGGGCGCCCAGGGCTGTTGCCGCCTGGAGTTTTGTGACGCCCTCGGCAAGGAGCCCGAATGTCCCGTTAATTCAGCAGGCCGGGAGCAGGTGTAACCGCGCCTTGAGGCGGAGTACGTGGAGTACGGCATCGTCCAGTCGCGACATTGGAATGTGATTCAGGGCCACCGCCTCGCCCACGGCGTCGATCGCTTCGGTGATTTCCGGCTCGTCCATGGCGTCGCCGCTGCCCAGCAGCAACATATCATCGCCCGCCCGGAGCGCCGCTTCCGCCGCCACGCTCACTCCCGGACCTTGCAGCACCGCTCGGGTCAGCAGGCTGTCAGTGATCAGCATGCCGGTAAAGCCAAGTTCGCCCCGCACTACGTTCGTGATCATCGTAGGCGAGGCGTACGCCGTGGTGCCCGTGGGATCGAGGGCGGGAATGACCACACGGGTGATCATCATGGCCGCCACGTCCGCCGCTACCGCCGCCCGCATTGGGACCAGTGGACCGGATTCCAGTTGAGCGCGACTCGCCTTGACCACGGGCAAGGAGAGGTCGGCATTGGCGCGCACCGAGCCGAGGCCGAGAAAGTGTTTGGCCGTTGCCCCAATCCCGGCCGCCTGGTAGCCACGAATGGCCGCCGCCGCCAACTCGGCATCCAGTTGTGGACTGGGTCCGTAGCTGCGCCGGCCGATCGCGCTGTCCGGCACCGACTTCACATCCACCACCGGGGCCAAGTTGAGATTGATCCCCAGGGCGCGGAGCGCCAAACCCTCGGCCCGCGTATCGTCGTAGACGCGGGTGGACGAGCCGAACTGCCCGTAGATCGACGCCGCGGGCAGTGGGCTGAGCCCGACCCGGATGCGCGTCACCGGCCCCCCTTCCTGATCGGTGGCCACCAGCAACGGCAAGGGCGCCGACCGTTGCGCGGACGCGATCAGCGCCTTGAGGTCGGCGACGCTGCCGACATTCCGGCTAAAGAGCACAATCCCTCCCGCTTGCCAGGTACGGAGCAGGTTCGCCATGTGGCGCGTGGGCTGGGCGCCCGCCACGGCCACCATAAAGATCTGGCCCACCTTGCCTCGTAGATCCAGTTTGCTCATCGTACAGGCGGCCAGGGCATCAGTAGGGTTCACTGCCGCCTGCGTGGTCACCGCCCGCGCCTGGGGCGTGCCCAACATCCCCAGCAACCCCACCACCCCGAGCCAGTGAACCAGTCGCCGCACACCGATTCTCCCTTTATTCCGTTCAGAGTATACAGGGGCAAAGGCCTTGTTGCAGCGCCTGTGGGGACCAGAATCAAGGCACAAAGAGGGGGTTTCGCATTGCAAAACCCCCTCTTTGTGCCTTGACTTTCCCTTAGGCGGAACGGCCTATGTCGCGGTCGGCCCCATACCCGAAGGCTGGGTCGCCGACCGACATGCCGCCGGCCGCTCCGCGTGGACTCAGCGGCGACGGCTCAACGCGCAGGATGCGCGCCACGCCTTCCGGTAGCCACCAGTTCCAGCGTCCAAACAAGGAGAGCAGGGCCGGAACGAGCAGCATGCGGATCACGGTGGCGTCGAGCAAGATACCGACCGCTAGCCCGGTGGCCAGGATCTTGATCTCCGTGCCGGGGCTCGAGCCCAGCGACACGAAGGCCAGGAAAAGAATGATCGCGGCGCTGGTGACCAGGCGGCCGGTACGCCCAATCCCTTCCACGATCGCCTTGGGCGTGGAGCCCGATGCGTCATACTCCTCGCGGATGCGGGTGAGAATGAACACCTCGTAGTCCATGGAAAGACCATAGAGGAAGGCAAACACCATGACCGGGATCCAACTGGTGATCGAGCCGGTGGCGGGAATGCCCCAGATCAGACTGGAACCATGGCCATCCTGCCAGATCAGCACCAGCACACCCCAGGCCGCACCGAGCGAGACGAGATTGAGCAGCACCGCCTTCAACGGCAGCAGCAGTGAGCGGAAGGCCCGGGCGAGCAGCACGTACGACACGACCACGATCAGGGCCAGCATCAGAGGGAAGTTCCCGTAGACGGCGGAAACGAAATCCTCGTTGTAGGCGGCGTTGCCGCCGATCCGCACGCCGGGCACGGTATGCGCGGCGGTGCGCACCCGATCGATCGCCGCTCTACCGTCCGACGTACTGCCGTCCGACTGAAGTACGACCGACAGCAGGCCGGTAGCACCGCGCCGCCAAGCCGTCCCCTCGGGCGCCACGGCGCCGCGCGTGCCTGGAATATCCTGTAGCGCCGCCAGCGCCGCCGGTATCTGGGCCTTGGGCGCCAGCACCTCGATCGTATCGAGGGGACCAGGGCCAATGCCGGAGCGCTCCAGGGCCACCAGTCCCGCGTGGGCATCGCCGCTCTTGGCCAGAGAATCCGCCGAGGGATCGCCGACCACCAGGCGACCCAAGGGTGAGATCAAGGCCGCCAGGATCAGCAGCGCCGCGACGGTGGCGACCCAGCGTCGGCGGACGATTAGCGCCGCCCAGCCGGTCCAGAATGCGCCGGCTTGCTCGGAACGGGTGCGGCGCGGCCAATCCAACCAGGGTCCGATCGTGGCCAGCAAGACGGGGAGCAAGGTGATCGCCACCAGCACGCTGACCAGGGGAATCAGCATGCCGCCGTAGCCGATGCTGCGCAGGAACGGCACCGGCAGCGCGATCAGGGCCAGCAGACCTACGGCCACGGTGGTGCCGCTGAACACCACGGCGGCGCCCGAAGTCTCCATGGCGCGCTGCACCGCCGCGTCGCCGGTCAGCCCATGCAGGCGCTCCTCGCGCCAGCGCAGCACCACGAGCAGGGAGTAGTCGATAGCTACGCCCAGGCCGATCAGAGCGATCAGGAACTGCACGATGAACGAGACATCGGTGACGGTGGTCACGCCCCAGACAAGAAGAAAGGTGGTGGGGATGGCCACAATCGCCATCAGGAGCGGGATGATCCCCAGAAACGAGCCGAAGACGAAGGCGAGCACGATCAAGGCGCCGAGTCCGCCGATCAGCGCCTCCGTGAAGACGCCGGGACCGTCACCGCCGCCCGTGCTGGTGCGCAGGAGGTCTTGCCCGGTCAGGTGGAATCCGGCGCCGGCGATCGATATCGAGCCCGTCGTAGTCTGCAAATTGCTCAGCCACGGCAACTCGCCGAAGCCGGGCGGTACGTAGCCATAGAGCAGGGCAAAGGTGGTATGGCGGTCGGCCGAGACGAAGGCGTTGTTCCCGGTACTGGCCCAGGAGACGGTACGCG
>JAICHN010000029.1 GCA_025924845.1 Chloroflexota bacterium
AATGCCACGGTCGGCGAGCATTTCGCGGTGGTGCTGGATTGGACGAACCTTCGTAGCTCGTGCGACCTCCTGGGCAAGCCGGATGTCACCGGCTACGGGCACTGGCACCTGTTCATCGACTCCGTGAAGAAGGGTCTGGCCACCTTGGTGGGCATGAGTTGCACCCATAACGCCATCGTCTTCACGGATGGGCTGACCCCTGGGACGCACACGCTCTATGCCATGCTCGCCGACAACCTGCATGCGGCCATTTCGCCTAGCGCCATGGCGTCGATCAAGATCCGCGTGACCTCTGGGTCAATGAACGACGGCAGTCCTCAGGCCACACCGACCATGGGGCCTGCTCCCCAGGCCACGGGTCCGTGGCTGTCGTGGGACGCCGCGACTCACACGGCCGCCCTCACCCTGGTTGCCGGCTATAACGATACGCAAAGCGGCTTCAACTTTAACGGCGCCGGCAAGGGCAACATGACGATCAGCGTCCCGGAGGGTGCCCAGGTAAAGGTAACCTTCAGCAACAAGGGGGCTCTACCGCACAGCGCGGTTGTTACCTCCTGGGGCAATCGGATGAGTACGAGCAACTTTCCAGCGGCTTTTAGCGGATCGAGTAGTCCCGATCCCGCGAGCGGGATCACGGCAGGGACCACCCAACACTTCTCCTTCACGGCCGTCAAGGCGGGTCAGTACGCCATCGTCTGCGCGGTACCCGGCCATGCCGCGGCCGGTATGTGGGATGTGTTCACGGTGACGTCTAGTGGTCAGCCTTCCGTCACGATTCACTAAACGCTCGCAGAGAGAACAGGGGGTGTCAAGCCGAAACGGCAGCCGTTGGGCTGCCGTGGCGCGACACCCCCTCGCCCGCTGCCGGAACGCCGCGTGAACGATCGGACCAAAATACTCATCGCCTCAGAGGCTCTACCAGAGTAAATCGTGGACGCCTACCTTTATCCTGCATCGGCCGTTTTGCCGGCACATAGTCGGGGACAATTCACCCGAGGCCGTGACGATCCGCAGTCTCCTCCGGCGGACGGCTGATATTGCCGATGTGCCATGCGGTACCACTCAGGTGGTGGTGCCGACACGGGTATACAGGGCCACCTTCATCACGGTAGGCTAGAGTACCTATTCTACCTCAGTGCGCTCGTCGGAACGGCGTGGCCACTCCATTTCTAGGAAGGCGGCGACGACTTCCGGGTCGAAATGGGTTCCGGCGCCGGCCGCTAGGTGCTCACGTACTCGACGCTCGGGCCACCCCTTTCGATACGGACGGTCTGAACGGAGCGCGTCCCACACGTCGACCACGGCAAAAATGCGTGCGGCCAGAGGGATCTGCTCCTCTATCAGGCCGCGAGGATAACCGGTGCCGTCCCACTTCTCATGGTGAGAGTACGGAATAGACAGCGCAGGGCGTAGATAGGCGATGGGAGCGAGCAGTTCATAGGCATAGACGGGGTGTTTGCGCATCAACACCCACTCCTGTTCGGTCAGCGGTCCCGGCTTGAGTAGGATCGTATCAGGAATCCCCATTTTCCCGATGTCGTGCAACAACGCACCACGGCGCGCCTGCACCAACTCGGCACTGGGCAGTCCCATTGCCTGGGCGAGGGCCAACGTCATCGTCGTGACCCGCCGACTATGCCCCTCCGTCTCCTTGTCGCGCAGGTCCAGGGCACGTGACCAACCCTCAATCGTCGTATCGTAGGCCGACATCAACTCGATGTTGGCCCGCTGCAGGTTGCTGAACAGCGTGGCATTGTCGATCGCTATGGCCACCTGGCCGGCCAACATCTCCAAATAGTCCAACCACGCCTCGTCCGTGGCAAGCGGCCCACGATGGAAGACTTCCAGGACACCCTGCATCTGCCCCTTGGCGATGAGCGGCGCCCCCACATAGGCGACAAACTGCTCGTCGTCCACCAGCGACATGCGAGCGACCTCCACCTGGGCCAGATCGGGGACACTGATCCGGCGGCCTTCGAGCGCGGCCCGTCCGGCATAGCCCTCGCCCAATCGCAGGCTCAGCCGTGATACCTCAGCCCCGCGAAAGCCGCGTCCGGCCGCGCACTCCAGCATTTGGGTGTGTTGGTCGAGGACCAACACCTGAGCGGCATCCACCCGCAATTGGGCAATGACCTGAGCGAGGAGGATGTCCAGGGTGAGGTGCAGGTCCACACTGTTCATGATCACCATATCGTTGGCGCGTAAGGCGGAGAGTTGCTCCACGTGGCGGGCGATTGCTTGCTCTGCCTGGACCCGGGTGCTGATATCGGTGGCGACGCCGATCACGCCAATGATCGCGCCGCGCTCATCCTGCAACGGTACGGATGAGGCCACGATGGGAATCATCCGGCCACTACGATGGCGCGCCAGGTACTCGCCCGCTAGAGGACCGCTATTCAGGAGAGAGGTCGGGGTCTCGGCGCTGCTGGGGTGGAATGGTTCAGTCCGCAGAATGGAGCGAATATTCCGCCCCACCGCCTCACCGGCGGTCCACCCATACAGAGCCTCGGCCGCGCTGTTCCAATAGGTGATCACGCCCGCTACATCGGTGGCCACGATTGCCTGCCCCACCGTTTCCAGAAGGCGGGCTTGAAAACGCAGTGCTTCATCAGCGTGTCGCCGTTGGCGGCGCTCAGCGGCCTCCCGCAGGGCCCGCTGGACACTCGGGATAAGACGGGCCGGGTTTCCCTTCATCACGTAGTCGTCGGCGCCGGCTTTCAGCGCCGCTATGGCGGTCTCTTCGCCGATGGCGCCGGACAAGAGGATGAACGGTACATCAAGACCTCGTTGGCGTACCAGGGCCAAGGCGTCCAGCCCGCTGAAACGCGGCATGATGTAGTCGCACAGAATCAGATCCCATGGCTGCGCAGTCAAGGCCGCTTCCAGGGCGGCGGCGCTGTCTACCCGCTCAGCAATGACGGCATAGCCGGCCCGGCGCAGTGCCCGTTCAGCTAGGAGCACATCCGCCTCCTCGTCCTCCACCAATAGTATGTGTAGGGTCGATTCCGTTGGCACCGTGTTTATACCTCTCATGTGCCGTATTCCGGACGAGTACACTACGTCCCTCGCCTGCCTGCACACGGCGATCAGGGCAGGGCGCGATGTCTCGCGCCGTACAGGTGAATCGGTCGCGGGAATCCGTTTAGGTGCTGAACGCTATGTTGAGCACTGCTGGAGGCGCCATGCCATGATTCGAGGTGGTTTTCTTCCTCACGTTGGCGCACTGCTGGCGGGGATGGTTGGTCGGTGCTCCTACCCGCGTTGCAGCGGATGCGTGCTTGCAGTCTCGGCACACCAGCTGCCGAACGCCCCCCCGCCGGACGATGCATGCACCCGCTCGGGATCGCCGCGGCAGCGGCGATGGACGCAACCGACCACCGCGACTTTGGTTCGCGGAAGCGCCGTGATCAGGATGAGGGATAGATGATTGGTCTTGGAGTTGTCGCTCCCTACCAAGCACGGATTGTCATGAAAGGGCATGTTTCTCCATATCGCTTCCCTTGGAACCCGATCAAGGATCGCGCGTGTAGCGTTCGCCAACTCCAGATCCTACGCAGGTAATCATAAGTTCGGCAAGGTTTTGGGAGCGTTCTTCCTCTGGTGGGAAATCCCGGAAGACAAATGGATATTTGCTTAGCATGGCACAGGCGTGCCGCGTGACGGTAGACGCCAACCGGCTCCCATCGTGAGCCGACTGGATCAGATTGCGCTCAGGGAAAGGCCGCTGTCCCTCGGCGAAGGGTAGCTGGGCAGTTATCCCATCAGATCAGGCCGCGGCGCACCGCCTCCGCCGCGGCCCGGGCACGGTCCGTCACGCCAAGCCGCTCAAAGATATGCTGGATCCGGCGCTTGACGGTGCCCAGGCTCATGTGGAGGGCAGCGCCGATCTCCGCGTTGCTCGCCCCAGTCGCCACCAGATGGAGCACTCGCATATCGTCCTCGCTCATGCCCATGTCCTGTCGCATCTGCGCACGCCGCAGGGCCGGAAACTGGCCTGCCAGGGCGCGTTCCAGTGCCTCATTGGCGGCCTTGAGTTCCTCGTATAGGCGTGCATTGTGGATTGCGGTGGCCAGGTGCCCGGCGTAGGTCATCAGCAATTGCTCATGCTCCTCGGCGTAGCCCTCCAGGCGATTGGCCAGCCCGATCATGCCGACGGGGAGGCCGCGTCGCCGCAACGGCACCCCAAGGAATGCACGCACCTGGGGATGTCCGTCGGGCTGGCCCACCGCCGCGCCATCGTACAGGGCATCGACGGTGCGGCTAGGCATGTTGTCGAGTGCGGCACGGGCCAAGAGCATCGAGCGTAAGGGCATGACGAGGTGATGCCTGTCGTAGAAGTGTCGGCTGACCTCGAACCCCTGGAAGGCGACTACGTCCATGCCGGTACGGTCCGACGTGTTGAGGCCGATAAAGGCGAACTGTGAGGCGGTGAGCGTCAGACATTGACGCAGTGCCAGATCGAGCACCTGCTGGAGGTCACGGAGTTCGACGGTCTCCAAGGCCAACTGATATAGCGCCTGCAGCCAGTCGCCCTGATCCTTGTCCGATCGGCTCGGCTTGCTCGCATCGACACTCATCAGATGTTCCCCTTCCTTTGCCTCGGATAGCGCCTCACGTGCAGGCGGCGCCCTCTGGGTGGCCATGCTACGGATCAACTACTGGGTGCCTTCTCTTCGGGGTGCGATGATGCTCTTTTCTCCGCACCTCAGCGAGGATCTGAGCAAGCAGTCACCCAGCGCACCTTGTCAACACCCACAGGAAAGAGGCTCGCGAAGGCCCCAAACGAAGAGTACCTTCCAGAATCTAAGAAACTCTAACAAAACCTATCGTCATGGTAAACTAGTAGGTCATGCTGCATTTACGTTGCATTCTCCGGCACCGGTCACCAGTGACTATCAGGGGCATGGATCGTCACCCAAATGTAGTATGACCTACTAGGGGTATGGCAAAGCAACTGGTATCTGATGCGCTCTGGGCCATGCTCCAATCCCTCCTGCCGCCTGCGCCGCCGCGGCCCAAGTGGGACGGCCGCGGATTGACGACCGGGCGGCGTTGACGGATATCCGCTTTGTGTTGAAGACGGGCGTGCAGTGGGAGTGGCTTCCCCAAGAAATGGGCCGCGGGTCGGGCATGACCTGTTGGCGACGACTGCACGACTGGCAGGCGGCCGGGGTCTGGCAACAGTTACAGGAAGAACTCTTGCGCCAACTCCGCACGGCCGACCGCATCGATTTCTCCCGCGCCGGCCTGGATAGTGCTACGGTCCGCGCAAAATGGGGGTCAAAAAACGGGGAAGAACCCGACCGACCGGGGCAAGTCGGGGAGTAAGCATCACGTCCTGGTGGACCGGAACGGCATCCCGCTCACGGTCCGCCGGACCGCGGCGAACACGAGCGATCCTCCCATGCTGGAGATCCTGGTCAATGCCGTGCCGCCGATCCGAGGCAAGCGCGGTCGACCCCCGCCATCGGCCGGACAAGCGGCACGCGGATAAAGCCTACAGCTCGGCAGCCAACCGCGCCGCCGTGCGGCGACGGCATACTCTCCCACGCTTGGCCCGCAAAGGTATCGAATCGAAGGAGCGCTTGGGGCGCTATCGCTAGGTTGCTGAGCGCACCCTGACCTGGCTGCATGCCTTCCGCCGGTTGGCCGTACGCTATGAACGCCGGGCCGACATCCACGAGGCCTTCCTCCGCTTGGGCGCAGCACTCATCTGCCGCACCTTCCGGTAAGGTATTTTGTTAAGGTTTCTTAGCCGACGAATTGGGCGAGCACGCGGCGTGCCGGCGCGGTGAGGTAGGGCAGTTTCAGGTCCATTGGGGCAGCCCCGCAGGCCATGCCCAGCAGCTGCGCCAGGTGCAGCACGGGCACCGATCGGGCCGGATCATCCCGGCCGAGGCGGCGTTGCCGTTCGTTTAACGTGCCGAAGCACAGAAAGCAGGGGGTGACCAGCAAATCGATGCCCGACCGCGCCGCCACGTCAAGGCATGGCGGTGCTGCCGCCTGGTTGCCTGCCGGCGCGGGGAGGAGAGGGGTCGCGGCGCAGCGGCCCGCGATGCTGACATCCTCGCACGGTTCGGCGCCCGTCACGCCAATCAGGCCGGCGAGCGCCTGAGCAGCCGGCGCCGGGCCGGGATGTTCCGCCGTTTTGTCGGCTTCCGTGGCCGGGTCCGGGTTTCCGCTGAGCTTGGATCGTTGCCGCGTCGGCTCGAATGATCGGATGTGGTCACCGTGGCAGGTGCCATGCAGGGCGATCCGCAAGGGCGACAACGACCTGACCAGCGCGTTGGCCAGGCGATCTGGATCGTCCTCCCGTGTAAGAAGCTGAACAAGATCCATTACGCTCGGCGACATAGGGCCGGGCTCCGCTGCCGGTTTGCCCTGGTTCGTCGAGCGTAGGTGGGAGGCGATAACCTGTCGGCATCCGGGAGAGAGGCAGGCGATCGCCAGCTCCTGGCTCGTCGCCTCGATCAGAGGCGCCTCCAGATCGCGTAGTGCCTTTTCACCGGCTGGGCGGTCCACTCTGGCCCCACAGCAGCCCCTCGCCGGCGCTTCCCATAGTTCGATGCCAAGCGTCCTCGCCAGGGCGATGGTCGCCCGCCGAGCCGACGCACCCGTATGCTCGACCGCACAGCCGCTAAAGAGCGCGTATCGCACCGGATCTTTCTTCATCTTGAATCTCTTCTTCCAGGTTGCGCCATGCGCGCACACAACAGCAGTATCCTCTAGCCTGCCCTGTCAAGGCTGTGATAAAAGTCACAGCGGCGCGGCTGAGGAGCATCGTACACTCAGGTTCGCGGATGGCCTGTACGAAGAGAGAAGAGGGTGGGCATGCCGGATCTCGGGTCGGTACAAATTGCGGTGGGCGTGATCTTCCTGGTGCTGACTCTTGGCGTGGTAGCCGTGTTAATCACCGTCGCGCGGCATGCGCATGGACCGGCGCTCACCTATGCGGAGGTGACCAAGCCCGGATACGCGATCCGTCGTTTCTGGATCGCGATTATCGTGGCCACGGCCACGGCCGCCTTCGTTGCCACTCTGTTCGCGCTCCCCTACCCCGGCAACGTGGGGACGGCGCATGCAATGAATGTCCAGGCCGTCGGTTATCAATACTTCTGGAAGATCAGCCGAACCAGCTTTACGGCAGGGCAGAAGGTGGACTTCGCGGTGACCTCGGGCGATGTCAATCATGGCTTTGGCATCTATGATCCGCACGGCGTCCTGATCGCCCAGGTACAGGCCATGCCGGACTACACGAACCACCTGGTGCTGACCTTCAAAACGCCTGGAACGTATATCGTGCGCTGCCTGGAGTATTGCGGGATGTCCCATGATCTGATGGAGACACCGCTTACGGTAGCCAGGGCTTAACATGACGACTCTATCGAACGCCCTGACCCTACCGATCACGCGGGCCCCCGCGACGCCCAACCCAAATACCGCTCGCCGCGTGACCCTGCTCTACCTGGCCACGGCCGTCCTGCTGTTCCTGGTCATGGGCTTGCTGGGTCTCACCATGCGTTCACAGCAAGCCGGTATTCTGTCCTTGAGTTCACAGCAGTTCTACGCGGTGCTGACTCTCCATGGCACGGGCATGGTGACGGCGGCGCTGCTCGGCACGATGGCCGCGCTGTGGTTTGTGCTGCAGCCGACCTTGCCGCTCGATCCTCTTCCCATGCTGGTGACCTACTGGATCGCCATGGCCGGCGTACTGTGCGTGACGATCAGTACGCTATTCGGCGGTTTCGCCCCAGGCTGGACGTTCCTCTATCCCTTACCCTTTTATGGATGGTGGCCCGCCTGGAGTACGGCGCTGTTCCTGCTCGGCGATCTCCTGGTGGGCTTCGCCTTCGGTCTCTTCTGTTTCGTCGTACTGATCGAGTCCATACGGACCTATGGCAGCCTCTCTCGGGCGCTGGCTTTGCCCATGCTGTGGCACAAGGGACATGGGCACGGCACGCCGGAGGGCATCCCGCCGCCCCCGGTGCTGATCGCCACGATCACCGCCATCCAGGGCGTGATTATCGCCGCTTCGGGTACCGTGATCGGCCTCGGCCTTCTGGGTCACCTAGCCAATGCCGGCGTGGGCCTTAATCCTCTTTGGGCCAAGAACATTACCTACTTCTTCGGGCACAGCATTGCCAACATCGCGATTTATCTGGCGGCCGGAATGCTGTACGCGATCATGCCGCGCTATGCCCATCGCGAATGGCCGACCACCCGCCCGGTGGTGGTGGCATGGCTTTTAATATTGGTCTTCGTGTTGCCTGCCTACTTCCATCACCTCTACATGGATTTCGCGCAGCCTCTGGCGCTGGATGTGGCGGGCGAAGGAATTACCTACCTGGCCGTCGCCGGTTCGCTGGCGGTCACGATCTTTGGCGCTCTGCTCCTGGTATGGCGCTCCAACTTCCGCTGGACGTTGGGCTCGGTACTGATCTACGCCGGATTCTCCGGCTGGGTGATCGGCGGGGTTGCCGCTTGTCTCGATGTGCTGATCCCCTTCAACTTCCGCCTGCACAATACGCTGTGGGTGGTCGGGCACTTCCATAGCTACTACCTGATGGGCATAATGCTCTTTCTGTTCGGCTTTCTCACCCATCTGTTGGAGGAGGCCGCGGGCGCCGAAAGTTCCCCGCGGGTGCGTCTGCTCGTCCCCGGCGCCCTTCTGGCGGGCGGCTGGGGACTGCTGGGGATATGGCTGCTCGGCGGGCTGCTGAGTCTGCCGCGGCGCTACGCGGTGCAGCCGCCGGGGGGCGAGATCCTGGCCCGGTTCGCGGTGGGCGCCGTGTTTATCCTGATCGCCGGGTTATTGGGCCTCCTGGCCGAATGGCGGCAGTTGGTTGGGGCGGGCCGTAGGCGGCAACTCGCGCTGCGCGCGGGCCTGGCGCCGCTCGATGAAACCCTGCTGCGCCGGGCAGGTTTTCATCTGGTCAGTTAAGGATAGATTATCGTGGAATACAAGGAGGGGTCGGCGAGCGCCTTGGCTAAGGAGGCGCCTCATCCCAGCAAAATACCGGATGAGTGGACAGTAGATAGGGAGGATGCGCCGGCGAGGTCGCGGGCACGCCGGCATTGGGACGTACCGGTACAGATCGCCGCGGCGCTGCTGCTGATCGGCTGCGCCGTACTGTTCTCGGTGAAGGGCATCGACGACCGCGACGCGCGTCTGTATCAGCTTGCCTATGTGGTGCTGCTGGGGGCGGGCGGTTTGCTTGGCCTGCTGGTCAGTCGCCGTGTGCGGCGCCCGGGCTATAGCTTCAACTGGGACGTGCCGGCCATGCTGGGTGTAGTCCTGCTGCTGAGCATGCTGATGATGCAACCGCTATTGCTGATGATGGTCCTGATCCGGTCCACCCCGCCCTGGATCCACACGCAGCCGGCCACGATCATTCTGCTGGATCTGGGACTGATCGTTCTGGGAGGGTTGATTGGTCTGCTTGGCTATCTCTTCTCCACCCCGGTGGGTTGGCTGGTAGTGCTGGTCTCCGTCGCCGTTATGGCGGCGTTCGCCGGCATGGCGCTCACCACCCCGGTCACTCACGCCGCATTGCTCGGTGTAGCCGGTGGTGGGTAGGTGCGTCGCTATTCCTGTCGCGGCATGCTTAAACGCTTGGTCTCAGGATCAATACGATAGATCGTCATCTCACGCACCTAGCGCTTTAGAGTCAGGATCCCACTTCAAGGCTCACTAAACTCGGACGTAGTACGCTAAACATTTAGGGAGAGATCACCGCCCACTCCAGGTGGGCCCGCTCAGACTGAGTCAGGCTCGGCCACGCGCTTTGCCGGGAACGAGGCACTGACCGTCGGGGAGTAGGTATTACATGGCGCGCACCGAACTCAAGCAGGCAGGTTCACCCGGTTTCGTCACCACCCGTCTGGACGCGCTGGCGAGTTGGGCGGAAAAGGGTTCGCTCTGGCCGCTGCCCTTCGGCACCGCCTGCTGCGCCATCGAATTCATGGCCGCCGCCTCACCGCGCTACGATGTGGCGCGGTTTGGGTCGGAGGTGCTGCGTTTTAGCCCGCGTCAATCCGACCTCCTGATGGTGATGGGCACGATCACCGACAAGATGGTCCCCGTGCTCAAGACAATCTACGATCAAATGGCGGATCCGAAGTGGGTGATCTGCATGGGCGCCTGCGCCACCTCGGGCGGCTTCTATCGGTCGTACCACGTGCAGCAGGGTATCGACGAGATGATTCCGGTGGATGTCTACATCCCCGGTTGCCCTCCTACCCCGGAAGGGCTACTCCAGGCTATCGTTCGCTTGCAGGAACAGCTCCAGCGCGGCACGCCGCGTTGGCGCGCGGCGGCGGCTCATTCGGTCGCCAATCTCCATCCTCGGCTCAACGACGCCACAATGCTCGAGCTGGGCCCGCCGGGTGGACCGCTCATCGCCTTTGCCTCGGCCCGTGACCAGGTGGATCATCCGTTGGCTCAGCGCCTGCGCGGGCAATTCGGCGAGGCGATCCTTGCCTCCAGCGACTTCCGCGGCGACCTCGCCGTGACCCTGCGGGCCGATGCGCTGGTGCCGGTGTGCCAAACCCTGCGCGACGATCCCGACCTACGCTTCGACATGCTGCTGGATGTATGCGGCGTGGACTATCTCATTCGCGCTCAGCGTTTCGACGTAGTCCACCATCTGTATTCGACCGAGACGGGTGGGCGCGTGCGCTTAAAAGTGCCGGTGTCCGAGTCACAGCCCGAGGTGGATTCGGTGACTTCGATCTGGAAGGGCGCCAACTGGTTTGAACGCGAGGCGTACGATCTCTACGGCATCCGCTTCCGGGGCCATCCCGACTTGCGGCGCATTCTGACCCACGATGGTTTTGCCGGCAAGCATCCCATGCGCCGCGACTACCCGCCCGGCCTACGCCAACCGTTCGAGCGATCCGCCGATATGATCCCCGCCGAGCGATCGCCGGCTGGAGACAACCCACTCCTGGTCGAGCAACCTACCTTCCTGAACATCGGCCCTACGCATCCCGCCATGCATGGCGCCTTCCGTATCATTGCCGAGATGGATGGAGAGATCATCAAGAACGCCGATATCGAGTTGGGGTATATGCACCGCAATTTCGAGAAGATGGCGGAGACCCATACTTACTGGCAGGTGATCCCCTACTGTGACCGTCTCAACTACATGTCGAGCATGTGCAACAGCTCGGGATTCGCCATGGCGGTGGAGAAGCTGCTGGATATCACGATCCCCAAGCGCGCTCAGTACATTCGGGTCATCCTCAACGAGTTGAGTCGGATTATGGACCACGCCGTTTGCATCGGCACCAACCTGCTCGACATGGGCCTGATCAGTAGCTTCTTCTATCTATGGAACCTCCGCGAGGAGATCTATGATCTCCTGGAGGAGTGCTCGGGAGCGCGCCTGATGGTCAGCTATGTGCGGATTGGTGGCCTAGCCGAAGACGTGCCGGCCGACTTCGCGGAGCGCGTCCTGGCCATCCTCGAGCATGTGCCGCCCGTCCTGAAGGAGACCGATCAACTGATCACCCGTAATGCCATTGCCCGCGATCGGATGCGCGGCATCGGCGCCATATCCCGCGAGGATGCCATCCAGTACGGCTATACCGGGCCGTGCCTGCGTGCCGCCGGCGTCCCCTACGACGTGCGGAAAGCCGCCCCCTATTACGACTACGATCAGTTCGAGTTCGAGATCCCGGTGGGCGCCAACGGCGATACCTTCGACCGGTACCTGGTGCGCATGGAGGAAATGCGGCAGAGCTTGCGTATCGTGCGGCAGGCTCTGGACAACCTGCCCGACGGCCCGGTGATCGTGGACGATGTGCGGGTGGCCTTGCCGCCCAAGCATAGGGTCTACACCAACATTGAAGACCTGATGGCTCACTTCAAGCTGATAATGGAAGGGATCCGGGCGCCGGTGGGCGAGGTCTACGGTTATAGCGAGGCCGGCAATGGCGAGCTAGGTTTTTATATCGTCAGCGACGGCGGGAAACGACCGTACCGCATTAAGGTCCGGCCGCCCTGCTTCGCCATCTATCAGGCGTTCCCCAACATGCTCCGCGGCCGGATGATCTCGGACGCCATCGCCATCGTCGGCAGCCTGAACATCATTGCCGGGGAGTTGGACCGATGAGCATCCTGTCCGAACGATCGGTGGCCATGATCGAGAAAGCTCGGCGTACCGCGCCTTCCGCTCAGAGCGTTCTGCTCACCGCGCTCCGCCTCACCCAGGAGGAGCGCCGCCACGTGGGCGTGGAGGAGGTGGAGTTTCTCGCCTCTCTGCTGGGCCTCTCGAACGCTACGGTCGATGGAGTGGCTCGCTTTTATGATGAGCTTACCCAGGAGCCGACCGGCCTGCATCGAGTCTCGCTCTGTCGCGGCATCGCCTGTCACCTGCGCGGCGGCCCGGCGATGATCGAGGAGTTACGCCGCGTCCTCGGCGTTGGTCCCGGTCAGACCACGGCGGACGGCCTGGTTACCTTTCGCCTGGTGGAGTGCATCGGTGACTGCGATCACGCGCCGGCCGTGATGCTCGACGATCGCTTCCTCGGCGCCGCCTCGGCAGCCGACGTACGAGCCGCGCTGGACCGCGGCTAGGGGACGGAGGCACGGATGGAACGGATCCTCACCCAACACACCGGATATGACGACCAGCGCGGCCTCGCGGCGGCGCGGGCGCGCGGCGCCTACGAGGGACTGCGCAAAGCGCTTACCATGAGTCCGCAAGAGGTTATCGAAGAGACTACCAACTCCGGCCTGCGCGGACGAGGCGGCGCCGGCTTCCCCACCGGCCGCAAGTGGGCCTTTATCCATCCGGCGGCGGACCAACAGGTCTATCTGCTTTGCAACGCCGATGAAAGCGAGCCGGGCACCTTTAAGGACCGCTACCTAATGGAGCACGATCCTCATCTGCTGATCGAGGGGTTGTGCATCGGCGCCTACGCGATCGGCGCCCATACCGCCTATATCTACCTGCGCGGCGAGTATGCCTCGGTCGGCGCCGTCGTGGAAGCGGCGCTGGCCGAGGCCCGCGCGGCGGGCATCCTGGGGCCGACCCTGCTCGACTCCTCCTACCAGGTAGAGATCAAGATCCAGCTTGGCGCCGGCGCCTACATTTGCGGTGAGGAGACCGGGCTTATCCAATCCCTGGAAGGGAGGCGGGCCTATCCGCGCGTGCGCCCGCCGTTCCCCGCCGTCCACGGCTTCCTGCAACAGCCTACGGTGGTCAACAATGTGGAGACGCTGGCCAATCTGCCCTGGATCATCCTGCACGGCGGCGATGCCTTCGCCCGGATCGGTACCGAGCGCAGCAGCGGCACCAAGCTGATCAGCGTCTGCGGCGCGGTGAACCGGCCCGGCGTGTATGAGGTAGAGATGGGCTATCCGCTGCGGGAGTTCCTGGCGAACGAGGCCGGCGGTATTCTGGAGGGGCGGGCACTCAAGGCGCTCATTCCCGGCGGTACCTCGGTGCCGATTCTGACCGCCGAGGAGACGACCGGCCTGACCCTGGACTTCGAGTCGCTGCAGGGCGCGGGGACGATGCTGGGCAGCGGCGGCATGATCGTCTTCGACGAGACCACGTCCATGCCCGATGCTCTGGCCTCGATCGCCCATTTTTACGCGCATGAGTCCTGCGGCGAGTGTACGCCGTGCCGCGAGGGTACAGGTTGGTTCGCCTGGATTATCGATCGGCTTCTGGCGGGCGAAGGGCGATCAAACGATCTGGCCCTATTGTTGAGGATTGGCCATAACATCGAAGGCCACACTATCTGTGGCCTGGGCGATGCCGCCGTACAGCCGGTACGCAGCTTTATCACCAAGTTCGGCGCGGAGTTCGAGGCGCTCCTCCCCAAGACGCCGGACACCCGGCCGGACTGGCAGCGCCACGGCCATGGGCCGCGCACGGCACGCCACGAGCCACCCGCCGAAGAGGCGGCGCGGTCCGAGGCGGTGTCGGGGCCGCCGACGGCGCGATTATAGGGCTGCCCCGGTCGAGGGCAGGGAGGGATGAAGGCATGCCGTTGGTAACCATCGACGATCGACCGATCGAAGTCGAAAAAGGTGCCCTGATCATTCAGGCCGCCGATCGCCTGGGCATTGAGATCCCCCGCTTCTGCTACCATCCGGATCTGCGCCCCGAAGGTAACTGCCGCATGTGCCTGGTAGAGGTACAGGGCTTTCCCCGGCCCGCCGTCGCCTGCGCCACGCCGGTGGCGGACGGGATGGTGGTGCACACGCCGCATACCGGCGAGCGGGCCCGATCGGCGGTCAAGGGCGCCCTGGAATTCTTGCTGCTCAACCATCCTGTCGATTGCCCGATCTGCGATCAGGCCGGAGAGTGCTCCCTGCAGGACTTCTATATGAACGCCGATTACGGTCTGCACCGCAGCCAGGTCGAGCGTGCCGAGAAGGTACAAAAGCGGAAAGCGATCGACCTCGGCCCGATGATCGTGCTCGATTCGGAACGCTGCGTGCTCTGTTCGCGCTGCGTGCGTTTCACCGCCGAGGTCACCGGCACGGCGGAGTTGCAATTCGTCAATCGCGGCAACCACTCGGAACTGAGGGCGTTCGAGGATCGGGTGCTGGAGGATAACTACGCGGGCAACCTGGTCGATATCTGCCCGGTAGGCGCCTTGACGAGCAAAGACTTCCGCTTCAAGCGCCGGGTCTGGCATCTGGCCTATACCGACTCGATCTGCGCCGGCTGTTCGACGGGCTGCAATCTCCGCATAGACTATTTCAAGGGCAGGATCGAGCGGCTGCTCCCTCGGCGGAATCCGGCCGTGAATAAGAGCTGGCTGTGTGATGAGGGTCGGATGAGCTTCCATACCCTGACCGCGGCGCCGCGGCTGCTCCACCCACGCCTTCAGGGCAAAGGGGACGCGGTGAGCTGGGATGACGCGCTCACGGCGATGCATGCCGGCCTTCGCGCGAATCGACGCCCGGGGACGATGCCGGCTCTGGCCGCGCTGATCTCTACCTCGGCCACCAACGAGACCCTATTACTCTGCAAGCGGTACGTGACCGAGACCTTCGCCGCGCCGCTGCTTGACTGCAGATTCAATCACGAGGACGAGTTGGTGGACCAGCGGGAGGATTCCTTGCTGCTCCGCCGCGACAAACATCCTAATACGCGGGGCGCTCTACTCCTCGGGCTTACCACGCCGTTCGGCGGCTTGCCGTACATGCTCGAACGGGCACGGGCGGGAGAGATCGATGCCGCGCTCGTTCTCTATTATCCGCCCTTGATCCGCGGTGAGGAGCGGGAGACCCTCGAGGCCCTACGCGCCTTGCTTGAAGCCGTGCCCTTTGGCGTCGTGCTGACCACCCACGAAGCAGACTGGCTGGAGGCCGCGTCGATTCTGCTGCCGGTCGCCGCCTGGAGTGAGGAAGAAGGAACCTATACCAATCATGCCGGCGTGGTGCAACAGGTGGGGCGGGCCCTCCTCCCGCCGGGCGAAGCGCGCTCCGCCGCTGCCGTGGCGACGTCCTTGCTTGCCCTGGCGGGCCGTTCCCCCGGCCCCGGCGGCGCGGCGGATCGCTTTCGCGAACTGACGGCGGCGGTGCCGGCGTATGCCGGCCTGACCTATGAGAGCCTGTCGAGCAGGCAGGCCACCGTCTATCCACCCGAAGGGAGAATGCCGTATGGCCATGAAGGATTTGCCGGTCATTAACGTGACCGCCGCTGCCGAGGCCGGAGAGACCGTAGCCGGTAACCTAGGCGGTACGTTTGCCGGCATGGAAGTGACATTCAAGCGTATGGTTCGCCAGGCGCTTGGCAAGGATCGGGTGACGATCCAGTATCCGGAGCAACGCAAGCCGTATTCGCGGAGCTTTCGCGGGGTGCATATACTGACCGAGCGGGCGGATGGTTCGCTCAAGTGCGTGGCCTGCTACCTGTGCGAAACCGCCTGCCCGGCAGAGTGCATCACGATCGAGGCGGCGGAGGTGCCCGACAAAAGCGTGGAGAAGGTAGCCTCACGCTACGAGATCGATCTCTCGCGCTGTATCTTCTGCGGCTTCTGCGTCGATGCCTGTCCAGAGGAGGCGCTGATCATGAGCCGCGAGTACGACCTGGTCAGCTTTAATCGTGATGACCAATTGGCGTACGGGATCGAGCCGCTGACCGAACGGCCGGAGATCGAGGCCTATGGCGCCGGCTACCGTCCGCATCGGCAATACCCGCTGGTCGAGAGCTACCTGCCCGGCCGGGAGCGCAAGGAAATTCCCAACGAACCCAGCAGCGATAGAAAGTGAGCCGGTGCCCTTGATGCCAAGACACCGGATGCTCACCGGCGATCGACCCACCGGCAGACTTCACCTGGGGCATTACGTGGGAACGCTCAAGAACCGGGTGACCTACCAGCATGACTACGAATGCTATTTTATCGTCGCCGACCTGCACATGCTGACCACGAAGAATCGCCCGGAGCAGATTCGCGAGACGGATCAGTACGCGCGCGAGCTGGTGCTTGATTCAATCGCGGCCGGGATAGATCCGGAAATTGTCACCTTCTACCTCCAGTCCGCGATCCCCGAGGTCTACGAGTTGTATACGCTGCTGCAGAGTCTGGTGACTGTCTCGCGTCTCCAGCGCGTTCCGAGCCTCAAGGACATGGCGCGCGATGCCGACATTGAGATGCCCTATGGCTTGCTCGGCTACCCCGTGCTGCAGGCAGCCGACATCCTCGGCGTCAAGGCCGACATGGTGCCGGTCGGCAAGGACAACAGCGCCCATGTCGAGGTCGTCCGCGAGATTGTCCGCCGCTTCAACGGCCTGTATGGTGACGTCTTTCCCGTCCCAACCTATCTTCCCGGCGAGGTGCCGACCCTGATCGGGACGGACGGCAAACACAAGATGAGCAAGAGCCTCGACAACGCGATCTTCCTGAGCGATAGCGCCGCCGTGGTTGAGCAAAAGGTCCGGGCAATGTATACCGACCCGGCCCGTACACGCGCCGATATTCCCGGCACGGTCGAGGGCAACCCGGTCTTTATCTATCATGACATCTTCAATCCGCATCGGGACGAGGTCGACGATCTGGCGACGCGCTACCGCGCTGGAACGGTCGGTGATGTCGAGGTGAAACAGAAGCTGGCCAGAGCAATCAACGCGCTGCTCGATCCGATGCGCGAACGGCGGTCCCACTTCGACGTGCCTGGACTGATCGAAGACTTGATTCGGCGCGGCACTGAGCGAGTGCGCGCGGAGGTTGCCCAGACCCTCCACGAGGCACGGCAGGCGATGGGCCTGGCCGGAGCGTGGCAACGTCTACAGCGCCAGGCGGAGCAATTTGGGGTGACGGCTAGGTAAGGGGGCGGGATGTCGATCGCGCATCCGCGGAGGAAGAGACATGCTCAATCGTAGGTCGAAGGAGGGAGATAACCGGATGGTTTCAGAGCACACCATCACCATAACCACCGCGCGCTACTCACCGGAGCAGGATACGGAGCCTCGCAGCCAATCCTATACCATTCCCTATCGCGAGGACATGGTGGTTCTCGACGCGCTGAACTATATCAAGAGCTACGTCGATGGCTCACTTACCTTCCGCTGGTCCTGTCGCATGGGTATCTGTGGAAGCTGCGGCATGACCGTCAACGGTACGCCCACCCTCACCTGCGCCTCGTTCCTGCGCGACTTCTATCCCGATCCGGTGGTGGTCGAGCCGCTGGCGAACTTTCCGGTTATCCGTGACCTCGCTATCGACATGAGCGACTTCATGCAAAAGTTAAGCGCGATTAAGCCATGGATTATCCGCGAGCACGAGAAGCCGATCGCCGACGGTCCCTACGTGCAGACGCCCGCCCAACTTGAAGAATACGATCAGTACAGTGCCTGCATCAACTGCATGCTGTGCTACGCCGCCTGCCCGGTCTACGCCATGGAGCCGAAGTTCCTGGGCCCCGCCGCCATCGCCCTGGGCCGGCGCTATAATCTCGACTCGCGCGACCAGGGCACCAGGGAGCGTCTGCCGGTGCTGGGAGCGAGCGACGGGATCTGGGACTGCACCTTTGTGGGCGAATGCTCGGTGGTGTGCCCCAAGAATGTTGACCCGGCCAAGGCCATCCAGCAAACCAAGGTGGATACCACCCTGGATTGGTACAAGAAACTGGTGCTGCCATGGGCGCAACGATGAGTTATACAAGGACAGCCGACGGCTGGGTGCGCAAGATTGGGACGGCGCCCGCGGGCTATAATCCGGTCAGCGAACCCGGTCTGCCGCCCGCCTGGTGGCGAGTCAACAAGCGGTATACGCTGTACATGTTGCGCGAGCTCTCCAGCGTATTCGTGGCGCTGTGGTCGGTGCGTCTGCTGATCCAACTCAACCAGCTGCGTCGTGGCGAGGTCGCCTACGATGTGGCGGTGGCGGCGCAGCGGCGTCCGCCCGCCCTGGCCTTCCATCTGATCAGCTTGCTGTTCGCGCTGATCCATTCGGTGACGTTCTTGATCGCCGCCGGCAAGGGACCAACCGTACGCATAGGCGGGCGGCGCATGCCCGAGCGCGCCATTACGGTCGGCGCCTTCGCGGGCTGGGCAGGGGCGTCCCTACTCGTACTGCTGGTCCTGCTGGTTGGTGGGCGCGGCGGAAAGCGGGAAGTGGGGGGAGGAGCGTCATGAGCGAGGGTCACGATCAGGGTCCGGATCGCACCGAACCGTTCTGGTGGGGATTGTTCGCGGCGGGCGGCGGCATCACCGCGCTGTTCGCGCCTGCCCACATCCTGTTCCAGCATCTGTTGGGGCTGGGCGCTCTGCCGGCGGCAACGTCCAACTACGAGCGTACGCGAAGGCTGACCGCAAACCCACTGGTCCGCCTCTACCTGCTCGCGATCACCTCGCTCTCGCTCTTCCATTGGGCGCACCGCTTCCGCTACTACGTGATGGACTTTGGCGTGATGAGGGCTGGGCACCTTATCGCGGGCCTCTGCTATGGCAGCGCGATTGTCGGCACGCTCGGCGCATTGCGGACGCTGTTGCGGCTTCCGGATAGGGAAACATAGTATGGACGTGATCAAGCACGACGTAGTGATCGTGGGCGGCGGTGCCGCCGGACTTCGCGCGGCCATCGCCGCCGTCGAGACCAGTGACCAATTGAGCGTGGCCCTCGTCTCCAAGGTGTATCCCATGCGCAGCCATACGGTCTCGGCCGAGGGCGGCGCCGCCGCGGTGCTGCGCGACGATGACTCGCTGCAGAGCCATGCCTACGACACGATCAAAGGCAGCGACTACGTGGCCGATCAGGATGTGGTCGAGTCCTTTGTTGCCCAGGCGCCCGAGGAACTGATTCAGCTTGAACACTGGGGTTGTCCCTGGAGCCGTGAGCCGGACGGTCAAGTCAGCGTGCGCGCCTTCGGCGGCATGAGCGCCAAACGGACCCTCTTTGCCGCCGATAAGACCGGTTTCCACATGCTGCACACGCTCTTCCAAACCTCGCTCAAGTACACCGGCATCATGCGCTACGACGAGCAGTTCGTCACCTCGCTGCTGATCGAGGACGGCCGCTGCGTTGGTCTCACCGCGATCGACGCCGTGACGGGCGAGATGCGCGCCATCACCGCCAATACCGTGATCCTGGCCACCGGCGGCGCCGGCCGCGTCTTCCCCTTCACCACCAACGCGATGATCTGCACCGGCGACGGCATGGCCCTGGCTTATCGGGCCGGTGCGTCGCTTGCCGATATGGAGTTCGTGCAATACCATCCCACCGGGCTGCCCGGCACCGGTATCCTGATCACCGAGGCATCGCGCGGCGAAGGGGGCTACCTCTACAATAAGGACGGCGAGCGCTTCCTGGAGCGCTATGTACCCGGCAAGATGGAGCTCGGCCCGCGCGACCTGCTTTCGCGAGCGATCATCAGCGAATTCGAGGCGGGACGGGGCATCGAGGGCCCCTATGGGCAATACGTCAACCTGGACCTGCGTCATCTTGGTGAAGCGAAGATCGATGCCAAGCTGCCCTTTGTCCGGGAGTTGGCACGCAACTATGCGGGCGTCGATCCGGTCCATGAACCGATACCGGTGCGCCCGGTTGTCCATTATTACATGGGCGGCGTGCATACCGAAGCCGACGGAAAAACGTCCATTCCCGGCCTCTACGCCGCGGGCGAGTGCGCCAACGAGGGACTGAATGGGGCGAACCGCCTGGGCTCGAACTCTCTGACCGAGTGCCTCGTGTTCGGTCATCTTGCCGGCAACGCGGCGGCCCGCTACGCGCTGGAGGCGACTCCGGTCCCGGCCAACCCCCTCTCCGCCCTGGCGGCGGACGAGGAACGGCGCATAACGGAAACCTACCTGCGCGACCGGGAGGGCGGCGAGCGGCCCGCCGCTATCCGCGATGTCCTCCAGCACACCATGGAGAACGGCTGCGGTGTCTTTCGTACCCGTGAGAGCCTCAAAAAGACCTGCGAGGAGGTTGAAGCGTTGCGCGAGCGCTACAAGAACGTGCGCCTGGACGACCACGGACGCGTGTTCAACACCGATCTGTTCGCGGCGCTCGAGCTTGGTTTCATGATCGACGTGGCGGAGATGACCAGTTATGCCGCCCTGACCCGCGAGGAGTCGCGCGGCGCCCACTCGCGCCGTGACTTTCCTACTCGCGACGACACGAAGTACCTGGCGCACAGCCTGGCTTACAGGACGGACGGGCCGCCGCGCATCGAATATCTGCCGGTGCGCATCACATCCTGGGAGCCGGAGGAGCGTAAATATTGAATCGCCACATTGAACGCTAAGGGGCTGGAGATCATGAGGAAGAACGCGCTGTACGCCCTGTTTGTACTGGCAACCTGCGTTGGCGTCTGGATCGGCGGCTCGTTTCTGACCTCAGCCCATCTGGACGATACGAGCCTGCCCGAAAGAACGTGACAGGGCGAGCCTACTTGGGGGATTTCCTCAAGATGGCAATCAACGTGATGGCGTGGACCAGAATCGCGACCCCAATGCCGCGGGCATGATCACCTCGCGATGCCTTGGTCTCCCGGGCCAGCGCCCACACGCCGCGAATGCCAAACGGCACGAGGAACAGGATACTGGTCCAGAGTCCAGGGTTGTATCGCCGTCCGCGTAGGGCGCCCCCGACATGCACCAGGCCGTTCACCACGGCCAAATACGGCGCCGCCAGCGCAGCGGCAGGCTTACGATAGCGGGTCAGATAGAGCGCGGCCAAGTCGACGCCCCACACTCCGGCGATATTGATCCAGAAGATCTTGCGATTGGTAAGACGCGCTCGGTTGGAGGGAAGCATCTTATTCACCTCCCGCTTGAACGCGCTATGGCCATGCTCTTCGTACTGGTGGAACATATAGAGCGGCAGCTGCTGATAGACCAGGGACACGGCGCGAGCGGTACCGCCGCGTACCAGAGGACCGATCAGCATCAGGATCAGACCCGACACCAGACCGGCTCGTGACCAGTGCGTATCCTCCATGATCCAGGCGATGAAACGATCATTTCGCGAGGATGGATCTTCCGCCTGGACGTCATCACTCACCGACAATCTCCATTTCGTTCCTCCGAACTCGGGGCATCAAGTGAAACCTGCCTGATACGGTTCGCTTGCATCATGATACATCGGCACGGACACCGGTTGCGTTATCCTGCCGTATAGTGAGTCATCCGAGACGAGGATACGCGGAGAAGGGAATTGGGGTCGGGCTCGAGCAGA